>JAKIUH010000415.1 GCA_021647685.1 Bacteroidales bacterium | reverse complement strand
TTATCGTTTTGAAAGACATGGAAATGAAATTAAAAACGGAGCACAACTCACCGTGAGAGAGTCGCAAGTAGCCGTTTTTATTAACGAAGGCGAACTTGCCGATGTTTTTCCTCCGGGAAGATATGAATTAACTACCCAAAATTTACCGATACTTACAACCTTGAAAGGCTGGAAATATGGATTTAACAGCCCGTTCAAAGCTGAAGTATATTTTATCAATACCAAACGCTTTCCTAATATGAAGTGGGGAACTCCCAATGTATTTTATATCAGGGATAAAGATTTCGGACGTGTTAGTTTAAGAGCATTTGGTACTTATACTTTCAAAGTTGCCGATCCGGTTAAATTTATCAAGGAAATTGTGGGTACCGATGGTGATTTCTCTACAGATGAAATTAGCGGTGAATTACGCAGTATGATTGTTACCCGTTTTATTGATGCAATTGGTGAAAGTGGATTGGCACTTTTGGATTTTGCTCAAAACTATAAAGATTTATCCGATTTTTGTGAAAAAAAATTAGGCGAAGAATTTGTTGATTACGGTTTAGAAATTACAAAATTTTTAATATCAAGCATTAGCCTGCCTGAAGAATTACAGAAAAAACTTGACGAAGGTACCGGCATGAATATGTTGGGAGATATGAATAAATATTCTCAAATGAAAGGAGCTGATGCCATGGAAAAAGCAGCAGGAAATACCGGCGGCGGTGGCGGTGGAATTGAAAACATGATGGGCATGGCAATGATGCAACAAATGATGAATCAGCAGCAACAAAATAATCAAAACACCCAAAATCAGAATAAGAATGTTCCTCCACCGCCTCCCGCAACACAATATTTTGTTTCGGTAAACGGACAACAGGCTGGTCCTTTTGATATGAATACTTTACAGCAGATGATAACGCAGGGGCAATTAACAAAAGAAACCTTTGTGTGGAAACAAGGTATGCAAGGCTGGTTGGCTGCTGGTCAGGTGCCGGAAGTTGCTTCGCTCTTTGGTGCGGTTCCTCCGCCTCCGCCTCCACCACCGCCACAATAATATAACTGTTAATTCGTAAATGTCGCTTGGTAAACGTTTTATCGAGCGACTGTTTTTTTAATTCCTTAAATCTGCAGACTATGTTTGTAACGAAGAGCCAAAAACTTGTCCGACCACCGGTGGAAGTTTATCAATATAGGCATAGCGTAGAATAAACCAACTAATCAATGGATAAAAAAAAGTCAAATCAAGAAGAAATAACTTGTCATCAGTGTGGAGCTAAACTCACCTTTGCACCGGGAACTGATAGTTTAAAATGTGAGTTTTGTGGTGCTGTAAATACGATTGAAATAGATGAAACTGCAAAAGCAGAAGCTCAAAAAGAAATAGATTTTTATGATTTTATTAGTCAGCAAGCGGATATTGCACCTAAAACCGAAGTTTTAACCATAAAATGTGATGGATGTGGGGCAGAAACAACTTTTGACCCTAATGTTGTTTCCGATCGTTGCGATTTTTGTGACAGTCCGCTTACAGCCAAAGAAGGTCATAAAACCAGTGTAATAGCTCCGGCAGGCATACTCCCCTTTAAAATCACCGGTAAAGAGGGTGTTGAACTTTATCAAAAATGGTTAAAAAAACTTTGGTTTGCACCCAATAAATTAAAAAGCTATGCGCGTCAATCTGAAAAACTAGCCGGTATTTATATTCCTTATTGGACTTATGATGCACGTACTTTTAGTCGTTATACAGGGCAGCGCGGTGATGATTATCAACGTACTGAAACTTATACCAATGATGATGGCGAAACCGAAGAAAGAACTGTTACAGAAACTCGTTGGACTGCGGTAAGTGGAACTGTCAGGCGCGATTTTGACGATGTGTTGATTCCTGCAAGCAACAGCCTGCCACAAAAATATGTTTATGCACTAGAACCTTGGGATTTAGACAATATTGTCCCTTACGATACCAAATACCTGAGTGGCTTTAAATCTGAACGCTATCAAATAGGACTGGAACAGGGCTTTGATACTGCAAAATCAATTATGGAAGATACAATTCGCGATGATGTTCGAAATGATATTGGTGGCGATCATCAGCAAATTAATTCTTTAAATACGGATTACAGTGATATTACCTTTAAACATATACTACTTCCTATTTGGCTTAGTGCTTATCGCTATAACGATAAAGTTTACCGTTTCTTGATTAACGGACGAACAGGTGAGGTTCAAGGTGAACGCCCCTACAGTTGGATAAAAATCACACTTTTTGTATTAATGATTTTGGCTGTTATAGGTATTATTTATTATTTTTCTAAATCATAATGTTTTTAAATCCACGGACTATGTTTATCAGGTAAAATTGCTTGTGGGTTTAAGAAATTGTGATCCGTACAAGTTTCGATCAATACGGTTTATGGCTCAAGTCATTCGTAAAATAATTCACATTGATATGGATGCTTTTTTTGCATCTGTTGAGCAGCGTGATAATCCGGAATTACGGAATAAGCCTATTGCTGTAGGCGGCTTAGGCAGTAGGGGAGTAGTGGCTGCAGCAAGCTATGAAGCCCGGAAATATGGAGTTCGTTCGGCGATGCCTGCCAAAATAGCAAAGCGCAAATGTCCTTTTTTAATCTTTGTAAAACCGCGCTTTGGGGTATATAAACAAGTTTCACGGCAAATACGCCAAATATTTTACGAATATACCGATTTAGTTGAACCTTTATCGCTCGATGAAGCTTATTTAGATGTGAGCACTCATAAAAAAGGAAAACCATCTGCTACTTTAATTGCTAAGGAAATAAAAGAACGGATTAAACAAGAAACCGGATTAACTGCATCCGCAGGTATTTCAATCAATAAATTTTTGGCAAAAGTAGCTTCGGATTATAAAAAGCCGGACGGATTGTTTTTAATTAAGCCTGAAGATGCTGAGGTTTTTGTTGAAGAACTTCCCATTGAAAATTTTTTTGGAATAGGAAAAGTTACTGCACATAAAATGCATGAAATGGGAATATTCTTTGGAAGCGACTTGAAAAAGTTTTCGGAAATTGAACTCATAAAACGTTTTGGCAAACAAGGCAGTTATTATTACCATATTGCACGTGCTGTTGATTTGCGCAAAGTAGTACCCAATCGTCAAAGAAAGTCGGTAGGTGCTGAAAATACTTTTGAAGAAGACCTTTCCGAAACTTCTGTTATGGAAGCTGAATTAATGAAAATAACCGAAAAATTAATAGAACGTATCAAAAAAGCAAATACTTTTGGAAAAACCCTTACTTTAAAAGTTAAATTTTCAGATTTTAAACAAATCACGCGAAGTAAAACTTATTCTGTAAATATTACAAATTTTAAAGATTTGTGGAAATATAGTTTGGAACTATTTTCATCAATAGATTTTTCTACTAAAAAAGTACGATTGTTGGGTTTGTCCGTTTCAAATCTTCAAAATGCTGAAAAATCAGATAATGCTATTCAACTTACTTTTGATTTTTAGTACCAATTTAATAAATGTATATATTCATATGTAATAAGTATTCGTTTTTTAACATTCAAAAATTGTCTATTTATCACATAAAATTGTTAATTCA
>JAKIUH010000020.1 GCA_021647685.1 Bacteroidales bacterium | reverse complement strand
ATAGCTGCAGCAGTTGCACTGCCAATTAAAAGAATACGTTTCCGGTAACTGATTTTAAAGACTCGTGCAATTTGAGAACCAATGGCACCGCCTGTAGTAACTACAGGACCCTCCAATCCGGCTGAGCCACCAAAACCAACCGTAAAAGCACTGGTAATTGCCGATGAAAACATATTATGAGCTTCAACAAAACCTTCGCGGCGTGAAATGGCATATAAAATACGAGGAATACCATCGTGCCCCACATGTCTTCTGATTATAAACCGGATTATCAAAACAGTAATAGCGATACCAATAAGCGGAAATACAAAATATAAATAGTCAATTTTTGCAAATTCATTAAAGTATTCCAACAAATTTTCGATATAAGAAGTACTGCTTTTTAGTAAAATAACAGCAATACCCGTTACTAAACCGATAAGAATACTCAACAAGTATAAAAAAAGTTTGTCTTGAGCATGTTTAACAATAAATACTTGTATCCTATGCATCTTGTTTAATATAGGTGAACAAAAAATCGGGCAAAGGTATTATAAATTCAATAAACTTAGTCTGCTCTTTGATATATTTTCAATAATAAATTATCCATTTACCCATTTGTTTTTTGTTCGGATAATGTTCTGTAATCCATTTTAGCGATGGGGGTAACTTTTGTTTATAAAGCAAAAAAACCGTAGGTTTTTTAAGCACTTCTTTTAAATACGATATTTCATGCTCATCTTTAAGGTTAATTAAATATTTTTTCCAGTTCAAATCCTTTTCAAATTGTGTTTCACGATTAAGGTCATAATTGCCATCGTAAAGAGAGACAACAGGTTTATTCAAACCAAATGCAATGGAAGGTTTTCGCGTATTATAAATCAAAATATTTCTGTTGTTTAAATTTTTTTCGATAAGAAAATCAGTTACCGGCTTGCTTGCGTTAATTTTCAACTCATTATCCGACATTATTTTACTGCTTGACACTAAAAGAAAAACGCCCACAATAAAACTTAAATATACGGCTTTTGATTTTGTGGATAAATATTTTTTTCGATACAATAAAACACCAATAAACAACATAACAGACGCTTCAACTGTTAAAACTTTTGAGAACAGCATGCCTGTTTCAATAAAGGAGCTAAGTATAAAACCCGCAAAGATTAAAACTGCATAGCCCCATATAAAATTTGTATATATTTTACTATGTTTTTCATCTGATAAATATAAAAGTTGCGCTATCAACAAAGCAAAAATACTGTATAACGGTAAGATGTACAGTATTCGTTTTGATGATGATATTGAGAAAAACACCAAGGGAATGAGCACTGCCCCGAGCAAAACTTTGTAAATGCTTCGCTTTGAAAACAGTTCTTTTTGATTTTTTATCATAAAAGGTAAAAGCAATAACCATGGCAAACCCACTAAAGGTGCAAAAGCAAGAAAATACCAAAATGGCTCTGTTCGATGAAAAGCACTTTTATCGGCAAAACGGTCAATGGTTTGCTTGCCGAGAAAATAATCGATAAAAGCAGGGTTATCCATAGCTAAATAAATAAACCAAGAGGCTGCAATTCCTATAAATATAAGCCATGCAAGTAAATGATGAAAACTAAAAGAATTTTTTGCTTTCTCAATACGATTATAGCCGATAATAAAAAATACGGGGATGATAAAAATAACGGGTCCTTTTGTTAAAAAGCCCAATGCCCAGCTCATTGTAAATAAATACAAATAAAAATATTTTCCGTTTTTTCGATATTTTACCCAAGCAAACATGCTTAGCAAAGCAAATGTATTTAAAAAGGCATCGGTGGTAAGATTGCGTGATGAAATTAATACTATTGGAAAACTAAAATAAATTAATACCGACCACAATGCAATCTTTTGATTATTAAAAAGTTCAAGAGATAAATAATAGAGCAAAACAATTTGTAATAACACGGCAATTTGCAAAAAAAAGCGTGCGCCAAATGCATTAATTCCAAAAATCCGGTAGCCAAGTGCCGTAATTTGATAAGTAAAAGGCGGTTTATGGTAATGATGAACTTCCATTAAATTAGGATGTAAATAATCGCCCGAAACATACATTGCACGACTAATTTCGGCATAACGTGCATCGCTGCTTTCAATAACACCATAACTGCCTACATTAATTAAAAGCGAGAAAGCTGCAATGACAAGAATTATGATTAATGAATTGTTCTTCATACATTTTTAGTTTTTAAAGACAATACAATATTTCTGGAATAAACAATAAAGCCAAACATTTGTCCGATAAATAAAACAGGATCTTTTCTAAAAACGGCATAGCTAAGTATCATCAACGAACCTGTAAGGCTTAAAAGCCAAAAGCCCAGTGGCAAACTTGATACTTTTTTGCGTTCGGAATAAATCCATTGATAGATAAAGCGGAAAGTGAAAATAATCTGTCCGGCACTTCCCCAAATTAATAAACTTATCGGTATATTTTCGTTTCTGAATAACCTGTCAATATCAAACTGATTATTATTGTAGGAGTAAATTACCACAAAAAAAGGGAAAATCCACAAAAATATTCTAATTAATTTATGCAACTTGGTCCACGAACCTTGCAGTTGCATATTTCGGATATAAATAAAGTAAGTAATTGATTGACCAAGCATTATAGCAAAATCATCGCGTAGCCAACCATAAAAAAACAGCAAAAACGAAGCAATTAAGCTTAATTGCCAAAAAAGTTCGGGAGTAAGTACTTTCTTTACCTTTTCAGATAAAATCCATTGTAAAAGTAAACGCGCCGAAAATAAAATTTGTGCAGTAAAACCTATGGCATACACAAAAAAACCACTAGATAACCAATTATTCATCAGCTTAAAGTATTTTTTTCAATTTCATATTTTATGTAGCGGCTACGCATCCAACGGTAAGCAAAGGCATCTTGGAGTGGCTTTATAGAACGATTAAGCAAATTAAATTTAGATTTTCCGGCAATTCGTTCAAAATGTTGTACTTTTATTTGCTTTATATTTCCTCCTTCAAGCTTGATAAGTGCAGGAATAAAACGATGCATACCATCAAAAAAAGGAATTTTTTTAGCCATTTCCGTCCGGATAACTTTTAAGGGGCATCCCGTATCAATAATTCCGTCATTAATTAAAGCACGACGTACGCTATTAGCAATCCACGATTGGATTTTTTTACTAAAGGTATCTTTTCGCTTGGCGCGATATCCGATTACTGCATCATAATGGCTAATTTCTTGCAAAAGCAAATCAAAATCAAAGGGCGATGTTTGTAAATCGGCATCTATATATCCAATCAAGTCGGTAGTACAGTAATCAATTCCGGCTTTAATAGCTGTGCTTAATCCAAAATTTCGTTTAAATTTTATGTATTCAAAATCAGGATTATTAGTACATATTTGTTCAATTTTTTCAAAACTACTGTCTGTAGAACCATCATCAATAAACAACACTTTGCTTTTTGTTGAAGATTGATCAAAATATGCTTTAAAAGTTTTTTCAATTCGTTCCAAATTATCAGCTTCGTTATACACCGGAACGATAATTGTCATTTTATATTCCATCCGCTTTCATTTTTCAATGCAAAAGTACGGATATAAATTGAAAAACATTAGGTTTTTAAAGCAAATTCATTTTTACGAAAAAATCATTTTATATTTCCTCTCGTTCAAACGTTTTTTTGCTCATATAAAACCGGAAAAAAATCACAACTATTTTATTTGTTTCAATACAAATATTGACTGATAGTTTTCAGGCGAATTTATATTAACCAAAATATTTGCATCTTCAACAGGAACATTTAACCGGTGATATTTTTTTAAATAGATACGTAAATTTTGTTTGCCGTTTTTTTCAGCAATTATATCATAAACAACTTTTTGCGATAATAATATGGGGTGTCCACCTTTACGATTATATGTAGGAACAGCAAAATCATGACTTTTAATACTTTGTATTAAGCAATCTAATGTTTTATAGCTAATAAAAGGATTATCTGCATTATGTATAAATACTTTTTCTCGATTACTTAAAGCACTTAATCCAAGCTGAATAGAATAAAACCGTTCCTTTTCGGGATATTTATTTAAAACAATTTTTACATTATCTTTATCTAAAATATCAAAGTTTAATAAATGGGCATACACATGGTTTACTATTATAATAAGTTGTTTACATTGCCGGTGTTTTATGTATTTTTGAACAATTTCTTCAATAAAAGTAGTTTCTTTATTAAATTTTAATAAAAATTTAGGTGTTTTCATTCTTGAAGAAAAACCACCTGCAAGCACAATAACAGAAAACATAAACGTTTATTTTTTACAAACATATTAAATTATCAAATAGCATATTCGTTATTTTTTGTAAATTTGTGCAGATAAGAACTGATATATTGTTATGCGTTTTTTACTTCTCATATTGTTTTCAATATCTTTTGCTTTAATTTGTGCACAAAACGATACACATGTAAAAATTGGAAAGGACAGTAAAGCAAAAGTAGAAAGTTCTGAAAACCAAAGTAATCAAATTTCTATAAAAACAAATAAAAAAGATGATTTTGCTCCGGCAAACTTTGTATTTCAACTTGGTGCTTGGATACCTGTTGATTATTTAAAAAACACTTTTGATATAAATACAAATTATGCACTTCGTTTTGGAATAAAACTAAGGCAAAATATGGTACTTCAATTAGGAATGAGTTTTTTTGTTCCTAAAACATCTAATGATTTTAAGTACTTGATTGATAGTGTATCATATACCACAAAATCATCTCAAAAAACCAATGGTTTCATAGGTGCATGGATTAACCATTCTAAATTATCGGCTAATAAAAATATTCTTTTTGAAAAATACATAGGCATTGGAAGTGCTTTTATTCAAACCGATATACCTAATCCGAAAGCCAAAAATGATAGAGATAAGTATTACTCAGTTCGTGCCGTGAATTTGAATTTTGGTTTTGCTATAAACAAAATTACTCGCAGTATTACTAAATGGGGTTGGTTTATTGAATATAATTTTGCACCGTATTATGCCAGCAGGCACGTAAGTACAATGTTTGGGAACAGCAATGTCATTACGGGTTTGCAGTTTAGTTTATAGTTTGCTACTTTTAGCTGTTAATTCAAAATCATATTTAATGAAATCAACATTCTTATTCTTTTTTAGCTTATTCATTTTTCCTATATTTGCTCAAAAACCAACTTATCGCGATTCTGTTGATGTAACACATTATCATATACATTTGGATTTGTCCGATTTAAAAAATCCGGTAATTACCGGCAAAACAATCTTAAATATCACTCCCAAACTTTCCATGCTTCAAAGTATAGCTTTGGATTTACAGGGATTACAAACCGACAGTATTTTATGCAATAAAAAACAATTAGCTTTTATCCATAAAAAAAATATTTTACGAATTGCACTTAATAAACCTTTAAAACAAAACGACACATTGAAAATTACGGTTTTTTATCACGGGAAACCGCAAAAAGATGCCTCATGGGGTGGATTTTTTATTACCGGAAATTATGCTTTTAATTACGGCATTGGTATGGCTGCTGTTCCGCCTAATTTCGGACGGGTTTGGTATCCCTGTATTGACAACTTTACTGACCGTGCCACCTATGAATATTCGATAAAAGTAAAAAAAGGATATAAAGCAGCTTGCCCGGGTACATTACAAGAAATTATTCCCGAAGGGAATAATGAAATTTGGCATTGGAAATTACGTGAATCAATTCCCACCTACCTGTCGTCAGTAGCAGTTTCCGATTATAATATTTATAAAGATACTGTTCAAGGTATTCAAAATACGATACCCATAGAAGTTTTCATCAATAAAAACGAATTTGAACAAGGAAAAAAATCATTTATTCATGTAAAAGATTTTCTGCATGCTTTTGAAAATGCTTTTGGACCTTATGTTTGGGAAAAAATTGGCTATGTTTCCACACCGTTTAAAGGCGGTGCCATGGAACATGCTACTAATATTGCCTACGGTGCTGACTGTAACGGAAGTTTAAAATGTGAAAATACCTTAGCTCACGAACTTTCGCATCATTGGTTTGGCAATTTGGTAACTTGCCGCAGCGAAAAAGACATGTGGCTTAACGAAGGCTGGACAAGTTATAGCGAAGCTATTTTTAGAGAATATTTGTACGGCGAAAAAGATTTTAAAAAATACAACCGCCAAAGACATAAAAACGTGCTACAATTTGCTCATTTATACGATGGCGGATATTTGGCACTTTACGGAATACCTCATGACTACACCTACGGATATACTATCTACAAAAAAGGAGCTGATGTAGCGCACGCTTTACGCGGATATTTGGGCGACAGCCTGTTTTTTAAAACCCTAAAACAATATTTTATCGATTATGCATTCAAAGATATTTCCGTAGCTGAATTTCGCAATTATTTATCTAAACAAACAGGAATAGATTTAACGGATTTTTTTGATTTTTGGGTATTTGGTGCCGGCTTTCCTCATTTTTCGACAGAATATTTCCAATTTGAAAAACAAGATACAACTTATAAGGTTTCATTTAAAATTAATCAAAGATTAAAAATTGCAAGAAAATATCTCAACACCCCGCTTGAAATAGGACTTTTAGATAAAAAATGGAAAATCAACAAAATTACAATTCCCTTTTCGGGAAAATCAGAAATAAAATCGGGAAAATTAAATTATCAACCATTAATGTTGCTTATTGACCCCGATGAAAAAATACCCGATGCTACTACCGATGAATACCGTATTGTGAAAAAATTGGGAACACAAAATTTTAATGAAGAATTTTTTGATTTACAAATTAATAGTATGCATGATAGTGCTTTTGTATATGTTATCCATCATTGGATGGTACCTAAATACCAAACTCAAAGCTATGATGTAGCTCAAAGATATTGGACGATTAATTACGTTTCTGATAAAGATTTTTCGGCTTCGGCAAAATTTTATTTTGATTTATCTTATGCCTTGGATAATAATTTGGCAAAATATGTTTTTCAAAAATTAGTTTTAATGTATCGCGAAAATCCCTTAAAAAGCTGGACAATACTTGATACAAAAGCTATAAAAAACAATAGAAAATCATTTTTTGAACTCAATAAATTACAGAATGGAGAATACACAATTGGAATTTTAAAGTAAAAATTTAATTTCGTATTTACATATTACACCGTTTGCAAAGTTAAATATTTAAAAAAAACATCATGGTACGAATATTGAAGCATAAAAAAGGCTGAAAAATAAATATAAAATGAGACTGAATTTGTTAATAATCAGTATTTTGTTTGTTATCATACCCTTTAGGGTATTTTCACAAAATGCAAGCAAAATAATTCCCGAGCAAATATATTGGCTTGCCGATGGTAAAGTGATTGATATTAACCGTGCACAATCGGGTATTCCCTTGCCCGAAAAATTAGAAATTGTTATTGTATTGCCGGCTACTCAAAAGCTTAAAGGGCAAAAATTTGAGTTTAAATGGTATCGTCGGAGTGAATCGGGCGATTATCCGCTAAACAGCTTTATAAAAACGGTAGAAAATCTTGTTCAAGGAGAAAATCAACTTATTTTAAAAGTAGGACGAAGCAATTTAAAAAAAGGCTGGGTAAAAGTTCAAATTGAAGCAGAAATTGACGGTAAACTACTTGATTTTGAAAATAAACAAGAGTTTTGGATAAATTTGATGTAGCTGATTCAAAATTGTTCTGGTATGAATGTTGTTGTTTTAGTATATTAAAATATTTAAAACTCAAACAATGAAAAAAATACTGTTTATATCACTATTGGCATTGTACTTATTTTCGCCTTTAACTTTAAGAGCACAAAGAGTAAGTAAAATAGCACCGGTAAAAGTATATTGGCTTGCCGATGGAAAAATGTATGACATTAATGCAGTTCAATCCGGCATAAGAATGCCAAAAAAACTCGAATTTGTTGTAGTTTTAAGTGCAAATCAGCAATTACAAGGACAAAAATTTGAATTCAAATGGTATCATCGAGGTCCTACTCGCGATTATCTTACCAATAGTTTTATAATAAAAGTAGCACTTAAACCGGGGGAAAAACAAATTACCCTTAAATCGGGAGTTAATAACCTCAAAAGCGGATGGTGTAAAGTGCAAGTAAATGCTTATATTGACCGTAAACCGCTTAGTTATCAAAACAAGTATGTGTTTTGGATTAAAATTTTATAATCAAACGGTAAGTTTGTTTATTTTAGGATTTAATGAATTATAGAAACATAAAACTTTGAAATATTTTAATTCCTGTTTAAAAAAATTATAGTATATTTATACTTTTCATTTTCAGATATACGTTAATTAGTGGGTAAATACAGTTTTTTATCCAATGTAAAATCATTTTCTGATGGAAAGTAAAGAAAACTCAAAAAAAAATTCAAAATCAAAGTTTACAAGCACTTCTATATTAAAAAATGCTTTACATGATGCAGAAATGCTACTTGCTCATGCCGCCGAGTATGGAATTGAAGTAGAGCTAAAACACATAAAAGCTGTTGTTGATGCCAAAGCAAAAGAACAAAGTGAAAGTTGGACAGAAGAAGATGAAATAAATCTTTGGCAGGCTTATCAAACCATTTCAAAATTAGTACAACCGGTTACTATTGACAGTATTCGTGCCTCTAGTGAAAAGGAAGAAGAACTTCGCGGAATATTTGCAAAACTTTTTAATATAAAAAGAAGACGTTCGTTGGTGCGCCGCTCGGTACGTTGGTATTCCGGATTTGCGCTTATTTCAATGCTTTTTATGTTGGCTTTACAAATTTATTCTTTGCAAGGAACTAAATATTTATCCAATCTGGAAGCCGGAATGAAGCGTTTATCGGAAATTGAAGATCGCACCCAACAGTTGGTATTGATGAATTCGAATGATCGATCTATTTCCATGGAGCAAGATCAGCTAAGTGCTGAAATGGATGAAAAAATTCAGGAAGTGGAAAGCAATATTCAGTTATTGGAAAGCTGGCTGGATTTTACCTATAATATTTGGTCAAAAAGTCCGAAACATATTCATGAAAACATGAAAGCCAGTGCAGCCGATGTATCCTACGGACCACCCGATTTTACCGAAACCGGAGGAACTACAAAAAATATTGTAATCATCCAGCAAGCAAAAAGCCTGTTAATTATTCTTAACCAATACATACTTCCTTTAATGTATGGTTTGCTTGGCGGATTTGCATTTGTTTTACGTAGCCTTGCATCCGAAACAAAATCAATGACTTATACAGCTGTGTCAAATATCAAATTTGCATTGCGTATTCATTTAGGAGCATTAGCCGGTTTGGTTGTAGGTTTTCTTTGGGGCGATATATCTTCGTCCTCATTTGGAATGGCAAATTCATTTTCGCCTTTGGCTGTTGCGTTTATAGCAGGATACAGTGTAGAATTTATGTTCCGCTTATTTGATTCTATTATTGGAGCAAAAGATGAGAAAAAGGGGAATGATTCAGTAAAAGGAAGTAAATAATGTTGGGTATATCTTAAGTATAGTAGGAAGTTTTAAAAACAAAAGGTTTTATCATTAATTTAATGTAGCTATTTTAATATTCAACACTCAATATTCAATTATCTGTGCAGGTTTTTTCAGATAATCCTAATACTGGTAAGCAATCAGCCGATAGGCAGATAAGGTTTTGGGATTTAAGTTTTATTAATAACTTTTTTATTAAACTATGATTTTGAGCCGCTTGAAAATTTCTTTTTCAGCCAAGTAGGGGTAATCATAGCACCTATAAGCAAATAAGGATAATAAGTTATTAATCGCCAAAGGGTTGCCATCACCACTACAATGCCGGCAATTTCGGGTAAAAAATCACCAAGATACTCTGTAAATACCCACTCGCTAAAACCGCTACCACCGGGTGTAGGGCTTACCAACATAATAATCCACATTACTAATTGCCGTGCATACAAAAGTACATGATCGCTTACCGTAAAAAATGCTAAGAACATTGCATTTACTACTAAATAGCGCGATGTCCATGAAAAAAAAGTAGCTCCAAAAGCTTTTACCCAAAACGTAAAGGGTTTTTTTCGTAATTCGGCAGAACTTTGCATGATTTCATTACCGGCTTTTGCCGCATTATATCTCCATTTACGCAAAAAGCGCAGTTTAAACAAATTAATTAATAATCGTTTTATTGCTCTTGGGTTTTTAAAAAGCCCGTATGACAATAAAATAATGTATGTAAGTTTAATTAAATAGCCAATCATTGCAGCCCAATACAGTTCAGTAGCCGTTTGGCTTGAAACAGGGAAAAGTTCTGCTCTGCTAATAAGCAGAACCATTATCGGAAACATTATAATAAAATACAGTTCGTCTAAAAACGATGTTGCCATAACCACGGCAGTACTTCTACCAATACTAATACCTTCTTTATTAACAAAAATAACTGCCAAACCGGTACCACCTACAGCCGAAGGTGTTATTGCCGATGTAAATTCCCAAAGAAAAATCACACGAATAGCCTGTCGCCATGTAAAATTATTATCGGTAAGTATGCGAATGCGGAGAATGTATCCAATGTCGCGAAAAGCCATTAATACAAAAGCTATAAAAAGCCAAAATGCAGCATTCCACGAAAAATGAACTACATCAAATGCCCTGATATCAAAATTGCGGTAGAGCATAAAAGCAACAACACCCAAGCCGATTAAAACCGGCCAAATCATTTTCCGGGGACTAATTTTAGAGGCTATACTCTGTTCGTTATTTTCCAATTCAGGCATAAAATATTAATAAATAATCCGTTTTAAAATTACAAAATTATAAATAATAACCGTTTTATTACATTTGCCATGTTAACTTTAGTTAAATATTATATGAAATTAAGCAAAAACACATCTGCACATATATCAATTCTTGCAGCAAACATTATTTATGGACTTAACTATACCATTGCAAAAGAAATAATGCCTAATTACCTGCAACCATATGCTTTAACGATATGCAGAGTTATGGTAGCAAGTATATTATTCTGGACTTTAAGCTTTTTTTATAAACCTGAAAAACTTGCCTCCAAAGATATAAAAACATTAATATTTGCAGCCGTATTTGGGGTAGCCATGAATCAATTAATGTTTTTAAAAGGTTTAAATTACACTACACCGATTGATGCCAGCATAATAATGACCATAAATCCGGTTTTGGTTTTATTAGTATCAGCAATTATTGTAGGTGAAGCCATAAATTTTCGTAAAATCAGCGGGATAATAATTGGTGCGACAGGTGCTGTACTATTAATTCTAATGAGTGGCGGCAAATTAGATTTTAGTACCAATAGCTTTTTAGGAAATATACTTGTTTTTTTAAATGCTTTGAGCTATGGTATTTATCTGGTGATTGTTAAAACCCTTATGGTAAAATATAAGCCGGCAACTGTTTTAAAATGGATTTTCCCTATCGGGTTTTTAATTGTATTTCCTATTGGATTTGATGAACTGAGAAATACGAACTGGAATACTATTCCAATACACATTTGGTGGGCAATTGCTTATGTGTTGGTAGCGACCACTTTTTTAGCATATTTATTGAATGTTTACGGCTTACAAAATGTAAATGCATCAACAGTAAGTATTTATATTTATTCTCAACCGGTTATTGCATCTTTTGTATCGGTGATTTTAGGAAAAGATAGTTTAAATACCATAAAAATACTTGCTACCCTTTTGGTATTTACCGGTGTTTATTTAGTAAGCAGCACCCAAAGAGCTAATACCTGAAAATCTAAAATGAAAATCAATTGTTGTTCTGAACTGCTTGACATGACACTAGTGTCATGTCAAGTGTGTTGTGTCGTATAAGTTGAAGTTATTTTTGTGTAGAACAAGGCAAAAATTTTTAGCATAGCAGTAGCTATGGTCAAAATTTTTAACAAAGTTCTACGCAAAAAGAACGAAACTTGGTGTGACTAAAACATGCTTGACATGACACTATCCTCCCAACGTCTTCAAATTGGTGTATCTATGTTTCATTTTTAAAAACTCTTAGTTTTGAGCCACTAAGAAAAAATTAATTATATACCAAATTTTATAAAAATAATTTTATCTTTGTTAACGCATCAACTATATTGAATCAGTTATCTGCATATCTAAAATTTTAAGAATCCCGGATGACTAATATCTTTTCTTATATTAATGGTTCAATGCTGATTGTTTTGCTGTTTTTAAACACAAAATTGATTAGCCAAGAACATCCTTTGTATTTTAAGTCGTATAGTATTGAAGAAGGACTTTCGCAAAATACGATTTATTCAATCATTCAGGACAAAAAAGGTTTTATTTGGTTAGCCACGCAAAATGGTTTAAACCGCTTTAACGGATATACATTCAAGGTATGGAATCATGATATTGAAAACCCTAATAGCTTGATATCCGGTTTTATTAACTCATTGGCAGTTGATCGTTTCAACAATATTTGGATTGCCACAATTACCGGTATAAATTGCTTTGTTCAAGAAAAAAATTATTTTCGGTATTTTAATAAAAACAAAAATAAACTAAGCAATAATTATGTTAAGTTTGTTTTTATTGACAGTAAAAATTATTTATGGGCAGGTACACAAAACGGCTTAAACAGAACAAAAAAGCAACTGACAATTTCTCTTAACGATTCAACATTGCAATTTATTCAGTTTACAACGGACAGTACAAATAAATCAATTAGCAACAATAATATTAATTGTATTTATGAAGATGAAAATAATTGCTTGTGGATTGGAACACAAAACGGCTTAAACAAATATAATTCTGAAACAAAAGAGTTTGAACAATACTTTTTTACCAAAAACAATACTTATCATAAAGAAAATGATATTAATTCGATTGTTCAGCTTAAAGAAAATATTTTTTGGATAGCTACCAAACAGGGTCTTTTTGAATTAAATTCCTTCAATAAGAAAGTTTCGAGGGTATCTGATTTAGATATTTTTAAAAATCAAAGAATTACCGGAAATTTTACAACACTTTTTAAAGAATCAAAGGGTAATGTTTGGATTGGTACCCAAAATACAGGAATAATTTTATACAATTCAAAAAAAAATAGTTTTTCGGTATATAAAAAAGATATGCTAAAAAAACATTCATTAAATTCAAATTATATTACTTCGATTTATGTTGACAGGTCTTCAACCGTTTTTATAGGAAGTAGGCTCGGCTTAAATACTTCAAAAACAAATACTGATCATTTTGAAACATTTAATCTCTTAAAAGATGTTACATCAATTGCCGGACAAAGTAAGGACTCTGTATGGATAGGAACATTTTCGGGTAATCTGGAACTATTTAATCCTGAAAAAAATACATTTAAATATTTTAACATACCAGGCTATTCCGGTGCAAAAACAATAATGTCGATATATTCTTTGCTGCCCGACAGTAAGAATCAAATTTGGATTGGAAGTTTAAAAAGCGGATTATTTTTATACAATTACAAAAACAAACGCTACAAGCATTTCATGCACAGCAAAAATAAAAACAGTATTTCTGCTAACGGGATTTTCTCATTAGCTAAACAAGGAGATAGTATTCTATGGATAGGAACATGGGGGGGTGGCGTTGATAAACTAAATCTTAAAACCGGTATATTTAAAAACTTTTGCCTGAATAAAAACACGAATGATAAAAATAAAGTGCTGGTTTCAAATATTATGCTTGACGATGATAATAATCTTTGGATCGCTACTTGGGGAAATGGGCTAATTAAATTAAATACAAATACATTTAGAACAATTCAATTTAAAAACAACCCAACAAACAGAAATAGCATTTCATCAAATTATGTTTTAGTAATATATTTTGATAATTCTGGAAATATCTGGCTTGGAACTGCTTCCGGATTAAATAAATTTAATCTTAAAACTCAAGAATTTAGCTATTTTGGCAAAAATATTGGGTTTAAAAACGAATTTATCAATAGTATTGAAGAGGACAGCCGACATAATTTATGGTTAAGTACCAATAGAGGAATCGTAAAATTTAACATCACAAAAGAAACGGTAGTAAATTTTGATGTTCGAGATGGTTTGCAGAATTACGAATTTAACAGTCGTGCAAACACAAAATTGGCTGATGGAAAAATAATTTTTGGCGGTATTTCGGGTTTTAATATGTTTTATCCCGATAGTATCAGGCAAAGTACATTTAAACCAAACATTGTAATAAGCAAATTACAACTATTTTATAAAGATGTAGTACCCGGGAAAAAATACCTGAATAACTTTATTCTTAAAAAAAATATTGAAGATACCGACACCCTTATTTTAAACTACAAAAATAATGTCATTGGTATAGAATTTACAGCCTTAGATTACACAAAACCGGATATGATAAAATATGCTTTCCGTTTAAAAGGTTTTGAAGAAAATTGGAATCAAACTACATACAAAAACAGATTTGCGCGTTATACAAATCTTTCGTCAGGAAATTATATTCTACAAATAAAAGCTACCAATGCCGATGGAGTTTGGAACAACAATATAAAAGAGTTGGTAATAATAATAGAAGCACCGATTTGGCTAACTGTTAAATTTTGGGTAATTATCGTATTGGTTCTTATTTTATCGGGGATTATCATATATAAAATAAGAACCAATATGCTTATAAAACAGAAAAAGCTTTTAGAAAATCTTGTTAAAATACGTACCGAAGAAATAGAAAATAAGAATTCCGAATTAAAAGAAAAATACGAAGAAATTCTAACACAAGAAGAAGAAATAAGAGAGCAAGCTGCTGAACTGCAAAACCTTTCGGATCAATTAAGGGAACATAATGAATCGCTTTCCAAAACCGTAAAAAAGCGAACCTTTGAATTAGAAAGAGCTTTGGAAAAAGCAGAAAATGCACAAAAGATGGTATCTTCATTTTTAGCAAATCTTTCGCATGAAATTCGTACTCCGATGAATGCAATAATGGGCTTTGCTCAAATAATAGGAAATGTGGAGCTAAATGAAAAAAAAGAGATGAATACACCACAATAATTGAACAAAATGTACAAGTTTTATTAAATCAAATTGATAGTATTATTGATGTTTCTCGTTTACATACCAATCAATACTTATTTAAAAATATAGTTTTTTCATTAAACAGCGAATTAATTTCATTATACAACGATTTTAAATTAAAGCAAGAACTTTCGGGTAAAAACAATCAACTTAAATTACATGCAGAAGTAGATTTTAAATTTAATGCTGACCTAAACAGCATTCGAAAAATAATTTCTCACCTTTTAGACAATGCCATAAAATATACCGATAAAGGTATTGTGGAATTTGGTTATATCCTTACTGATAATCATTTTGATGAAAACAAAATTTATAAAATCGTTCATTCTTCATCAACTTACTTAGAACTGTTTGTTAAAGATACAGGTATTGGTATTTCAGAAAAACAACAACAAATTATATTTGAAGCCTTTCAAAAAGTAGAAGAAGACCGCTCAAAATTTCATCGGGGTATTGGTTTAGGGTTAACACTTGTTAAGAGCCTTGTAATCAATATGAATGGATTAATTTATATTGACAGTGAAATCAATAAAGGCACAAAAATTTCAATAAAATTTCCTGTTTCTGAAATTTAGTTATTATATTTCGATGTGTTTTGGAAATTTCACATATTGAGGCTGATTTTGTTAACTGTTTTTTTAGGTATTCAACACTTAAGTGCGCAAGTACATACCCTTTATTTCGAAAACTATTCTTCGGAGAAGGGCTTATCTCAAAATAGCATCAGTTGCTTTGCTCAAGACCAATTTGGCTATATTTGGATGGGTACCGAAAACGGACTGAATAAATTTGACGGCTATCAAATTATTAACTACTTTGAAGAAACAAACAATGCTAACAGCTTATCTTCCGGCGCAATAAACGATATTTGTGTTGATAATGAAAATAGAATCTGGATCGCCACTTCAAACGGATTAAACTACTACGATCAAAAAACCGAAAAATTTTACCGGCTTAACATAACTAATCCTATTTCCGATAAAAACAAACGTATTAATATAGTTTTTATTGATACAGATAACTATTTGTGGTTGGGTACTCCAAAAGGTGTTAAAAAAAGCAAATATCCTATTGATTCAGGTTTTGATCCTGAAAAAATTATTTTTGAAAATTATTCGACAGACTTATCCGAAAAAAATATTGTATTTATTTTTGAAGATTCAAAACAAGACATATGGATTGGTTCCTCAAAAAATATATACCTAATCAAAAGAAAAGAAAATGAGCACATAAAAAAAATTAAACTTCCCGAAAGTTTTAATATTAATAACGCATATAAAATCACTACTATTGCCGAAGACAAAAAAATGCGCTTTTGGATAGGTACCGAACAAGGGCTTTTGTGGTATAATAAAGAGCTTGAAACCTTTACCAATTTAAAAAATCATCCTTTTTTTAAAGAAAATCCGGAAGCAAACTTCATAAAAAAAATTCTGGTTGATCATAAAGGTCGTATTTTTATTGCGACATATGGTTTCGGTTTATTACAGTTTTTAGAAAAAGAAAATACTTTTGCAACTTTTGTACACAAACAAGAAGATCAAAACTCACTGCCTCGAAATTATATTTATACTCTATTTGAAGATAAATCAAAAACGCTTTTTGTGAGTGTAATCGGTGCCGGTTTTTGTAAAACAAGTTTAGAAAACAAAAAATTTTATCAATACAATAACCGAAACTTAAAAGACAATTATATTGTTAGGGCACTACACCTATGTAATAATAATGATTTATGGATTGGTTTGCAAACCCAAGGACTTGATAAACTTGACCTAAGCAACAATACATATACGCATTATCCCTTTCCTGATAAAGGCAATAATACAGACCTTACCGTTAAAACCATATGTTCATACGATTCGGTCAATTTATTGTTGGGTACTTTTTTTAAGGGAATATTACTTTTTAACACAAAAACAGCTACATTTAAACAATTTGCACCGGAAACCCCTCAACTTTCAAAAATAAACTATATTTCCGATATTAAAATTAATGCAAAAAAAGAAGTATGGATTGCCACTTTTCATGACGGAGTTTATGTATTTAACAAGGAAAAACAATCTTTAATCCATTACCACGAAAAAAGTAAAGAGAAACCACTTTTTAATAACAGTATTTCTTCAATCAATTTTGATGAAGAGGGTAATGTTTGGCTCACATCAATTGGCGGCGGCATTGGTATATTAAATCTTGACAATGGTAAAATACAAAATTATTTTAAAGACGACACCAATAAATACGGGATAGTATCAAATACAATAACTACATGCTTGCCCGGCAATAACAAAAATATATGGTTAGTCACTTCTGCCGGAATATGTAAATATATACCGGAGAAAGATACGTTTGAGGTATTTAATCGTAAACACGGAATTGCCGATGAGTTTATTAACGCACTTGTAAAAGACAAAAAAGGCAATATTTGGGTAAGTACCAACAAAGGAATTTCTTTTTTTAATTCAAAAACAAAATCTTTTATAAACTTTAGTAGAAAAGATGGCTTACAAGCCGATGAATTTAATATGGGAGCATCCTGTGTTTTTCCCGATGGCAGAATTGCCTTTGGCGGAATAAACGGCTTTAATATATTTTCGCCGGATAGTGTTCACATAAGTAAATTTGTGCCGATTGTTAATATTTATAAACTGCAATTGTTTAACAAAAATATTGGTGTAAATCAAAAGTTTAATAATGAAAACATATTAAAAGAATCAATTCTTTTTACAAAAGAAATTAGCCTAAGCTATTTTAATAATTTTATCAGTTTTGAATTTTCAGCACAAGATTATTCAAAACCGGAAGCCATTAAGTATGAATACATTTTAGAAGGTTTTGAGAAAAATTGGAATACAGTATCTTACAAATACAGAAAAGCGACTTACACAAATCTTGAGCCCGGAAAATATATTTTTAAAGTACGTTCAACAAATAGCGCCGGAGTATTTCAGCAAAATACAAAATCAATTGTAATAAAAATAAAGCCTCCTTTTTGGAAAACAATCTGGTTTTATGTATTCATTTCTATATTATTTTTAGCTATCTTATTCATAATTGTTTATTTATCAAACAAGTGGATAATTATCCATAATAAAAAATTAGAAAAAGAAGTTGAACGGAGAACCTTGGCTTTGGAAGAAAAAAATATTGCTCTGGCAGATAAAGTTACTCAAATTAACGAGCAAAAATTAGAATTGCAAGAAAAAACAGAAGAGTTGATGGTGTTGAATTCTGATTTGGAAATTTTTTCTACAGTGGTTAAAGAAATGCGCAATACATTACTAATAATGGATGCAGAGGGTAATTTTTTGGTTGCAAACAAAGCTTTTGACGAAACTTACAAATATTTGGGAGACCTAAAAGAAAAATACGGAAACAATATTTTTAAAATGCCCATGGAAGAGCATGTACGTAAAATTATCTACCGCTGTTTTAACGAAAAAGTATCCGTACAATACGAAGCCGAATACACAAAAATTAAAGGCGAAAAATTTTGGGTTCATTCAAATATGACTCCAATATTGGATGAAAAAGGAAAAATTAAAAATGTTGTTCTTATTGAAACAAATATTACTGAAATAAAACAACGTGAAACACAAATTTTAGAATTGGCAGAAGAGTTATTTAAAAAAGCCGAAGATTTGAATATTAAAAATCAGGAATTAGAAACCAAAAACCGTAAAATTACCGAACAAAGTCAAGAATTAAAATCTTTAACAGAAAATTTGGAACTGGCAAATAAAAACTTGGAAGAAATTGTGCATAAAAGAACTCTTGATATGCGCATTGCAAAAGAACAAGCAGAAAAAGCCAACCAACTAAAAACTATATTCTTATTAAACCTTTCTCACGAAATCAGGACCCCCATGAATGCTATTTGCGGATTTTCTGAATTAATGGCCGATGATAGAGCACCTTTGGAAAAGCGTAAAGCATATGCAAAAATGATTAACGACAATGTTGATGTGCTGCTAAGGCTCATTGACAATATTATGGATTTATCAAAGTTACAAGCAAAACAAATAAAATTAAACAATACCGTTTTTAACGCTAAACAAAAATTAGAAGACATCTACTACTTATATGTAGTTGATGATAAATTTATTAAAGACAATGTAGTGTTCAACCTTAAGCTTGATGCAATTGATAATATTAAGATATATGCCGATGTTAAAAGATTTGAAAAAGTATTTATCAACCTAATAGACAATGCTGTTAAATATACCGAATCAGGAAGCATAACTTTATCGGCAACTGTGGAAAAAGAATTATTGATTATATCAGTAGTAGATACCGGCATTGGTATTAAAAAAGAAGAAATCTCAAAAATATTTGAATATTTCCGCAAAGTTGATGATAATATAAAACTTTACCGGGGTACCGGCTTGGGGCTTTCAATTGTTCGTGAAGTTTTAGATATATACAAATGGGATATTCAAGTAGAAAGCACCTTAGGAAAAGGCAGTGCTTTTATTGTAAAAATACCGATTGAACAATCTTAAACCTAAATTTAGCGTTTGGGAACAAAGAAAATGGCTAATGCTTTGGTGCTAAAAGATTTCTATAAATTCAGAACAACTGACCTGTAAGGAATTAAGATGAGCCCAAAAAATAAATTTTACGAAGTGACACTATCCTAAAAATCTGCGTAAATCCGATTAATCTGTGGATAAAAAAGATTTGTATCCCGCATCTATCTTTGGTGCAAAAGAGGGTTCATTCTTAAATCCAATCTGATATACCATTATGTGCTGATTATTAATACTATAAAAGCACATGAGTCAGTTGTTCTGAATTTATTGGCTGAAAGCCAAAAGGTATAAATATTTTATTAATATATGGGCTTAAGCCCATATATTATAGTGAACTATCTATCCCGTAGCATAAATGCTACGGCTATTAAAATCATTGATAATTAAGTTTATCTCAAATATAATACTTTTACAAGTGCGAAACAGGAGTAAATAACTCTTTAAATCCTGTTCGTAAGAAAATACAAGCAGTGTATCTACAAATAAGGCTTATTCGTCAAATTTTTACATGATAAGTGTTCCTGTTTCGTATTCAATTAAACAATTTTTAAGTAAATTTGATAAATACTATGCTAAGCCTGTTTATTTATGAATTTAACCAAAAGCCTTGTTTTCTGTAAAATTTTTTACAGAAAAATATTTATCCTTTTTTTAATTATTTTGTTTGCAGCCAAAGTAAGCGGACAAGTAGATTATTCAAAAATGGATGTTCTTATTGAAGAAGAAAACTTTGATGAAGCTATTCAACTGGGAACTGTTTTATTAAAAGATGAACCTGATAATCCCGAATTGAATTTTAAATTGGGATACTCCTATTTAATGACTGCTTTGCGTAAAGCTCAATCCATTCCTTATCTGGAAAAATCAGTTGAATTATTGGATAATAAAAATAAAAAACAAAACGGTTTATTTTTTGAATCACAATTTTATCTTGGAAAAGCTTACCATAATAATTATGAGTTTGAAAAAGCAATACAACTTTTTAAAGAACTTCGGAAAACCACTAAAAATAATGAATTGCTAAATGCAATTGATATGGAAATCAATCAGTGCGAAGTAGGTATTAAGCTGATGAAAGAACCGGTTAAAATGCAAATTAACAATCTTGGAGAAAATATTAATTCTGAATATTCAGATCATAGCCCCGTAATTTCTGCCGATGAATCTGTATTAATTTTTACTTCGCGAAGAAAAAGTTATGAAGGAGAACAAATAGAAGAAGATGGTCAATACAATGAAGATATTTATATTTCATATAATAAACAAAACTCATGGCAAAAGGCACATGGTATAAGTGATAATATCAATACCGATAAACATGAAGCTACCATTAGCATATCGCCCGATGGAAACCAAATATTTATTTATAGTAGTGAAGATGCAGGAACTATTCTTGTGAGTTACTTAACAGGGGATGAATGGTCTGTGCCTGAACCTTTGGGAGCAAATATCAATACAAAATACAGAGAAACTCACGCATCTATGTCGGCTGATGGAAAATACTTGTACTTTACCAGCGATCGTCCGGGAGGCTTTGGTGGTTTGGACATTTACGTTTCCAAAAAACAAAAAAACGATACATGGGGTAAAGCCGTAAATTTAGGACAGGCAATCAACACCGAATTTGATGAGGAAGGTCCGTTTATTCATCACGATGGTATTTCTTTGTATTTCAGCTCCAAAGGGCACGAAACAATGGGTGGGTTTGATATATTTATCAGTAAAAAAAATGAATTTGGAACATGGACAATGCCTGAAAATCTGGGTTATCCCATTAATACGGTTGATGATGATGTATTTATTACCTTAACTCCTGATGGGAAAAGGGCTTATTTCTCTTCTTATCGCGAGGATGGTTTTGGCAGTACCGATATTTATATGATGGCAATGCCTGAAGCAGAGGAAAAGCCGGTAACTGTTGTTAAAGGTAAAGTGATTACTTGCAACAATCAAGATGATGTGGTAATTACCGTTTACGATAGTGAAAACGATGATTTGCTTGGGCTATATAAACCCAATTCCATAACAGGTAAATACCTTTTTATTTTACCGCGCGGCAGAAACTATTATGCCATTTACGAAGTAAATGGAGAAGAAAAACATGAAGAACAATTTTTTATTAGTGAAAATGCTGATTTTCAAGTGATTTATAAAACAATTTCTTTAATAAAAGGCAGCCCTTGCGAAGAACATATCGCCGAGAATATTAATAAAACCAAAATAAATGAAAATGTTGATTTATATTCAAAATGGGAACAAGAAGAAGGAGTTACTGTGGTAGAAAATGTGATTTTTAAAATAAATAGTGTCCAATACGATGTGTTTA
>JAKIUH010000414.1 GCA_021647685.1 Bacteroidales bacterium | reverse complement strand
AAAATGATAAAAAATGGCTTTCGTGTGTACCCCTTGCGGGGCAATCATGAACAAACACTTTTGGATATTGATAAAAATAATAACCAAAATGGACTAAAATGGCTGATGGATAATAGCCCCGGTATGCTTAAAGCCGGAAAACTACGAAAAAAATACCGTGTTTTTTTAAAGCATTTAGCTTTTTATTATGAGTTGGACAATTTTTTCCTGGTTCATGCAAGTTTTAATTTTGAAACAAAAAACCCATTTAAGGATAAAACATCAATTTTATGGGGCAGAACCTTTGCATACAATAAAAAGATATTAAAAAATAAAACGCTTATTCACGGACATCAGCCAATATATATTGATGAAATTATTAAATCAGTAAATAATAAAGAAAATATAATTGGTTTGGACAATGGTGTTGTCTATACTAAGTATCACAAAATTTATGATAATAAACGAATGGGGAATTTATGTGCGTTAAATTTAGATACTTATGAATTGCTAATTCAAAAAAATTGTGAAAAAACAGTTATATTGAATAAAGTTCAAATATCCTGACTTTAAACCTAAATTGAGCGATTGTAAACTTTAAAAATTACAAATCATTTAATACTCAAAAAATTTCTAAAATTTCTCAGATACCAAGGCTGTTTTTGGTACAAATTGACGATTTATTCCCATAAAAATCAGATAAAAGCATAAAATCAGAATCAAATGACTAATTTCTTTTGCAGAAAAGATACTAAATCCAATACTTGTTTTATGCAGTAATGCAGGTGCTCCCGAAAGCAATATTCCAATAATTATCAAAAGAAAATTTTTGCCCTCTTTTTTAAAAGTTTGTACCGCCAACACAGGCACAACCAAAGCCAACATACCAATTGCCGAATTAATGGTTAGCACGATAAAATGCCGGAAAACAAAAATAGAAATTAGATACAGAACTACTTGAAGATTTATCGCTTTTGAAAAAAAACTTTTCAGTTTACCTTCCGATAACTCATTAATAACCGCTTTTTCAATAAAATAAATAGAAAAAGCATTAAATATCCAACCAAACATCTGTAACGGAAGTCCGGCATATTCATAAAGTAAATGACCAAAACCCCCCACCATTGAAGTAATACTCATAAATAAAAAAAAGTAACTGTAATCGGTAGTTTCTTTATGTTTTTTTAATTGTAGGTAAAAAATAAAAGTTACAATAGCAATTAGTTGATCGGTAATGAATGCACCCGGTTGCATAAATTTAAAGCCAAACAGGTAAATAAAATTTTCTTCCATGACGCAAAGATAAAATTTTTACCGGTTTATACCATTTTTTATTTATCATTTCTGTATTATCTTTGCTCCCACAAACAGTAAATAATTCAAAATAAAATCTATGAAAGCATATGTATTTCCCGGTCAGGGTGCACAATTTGTCGGAATGGGCAAAGAACTATACGAAAATAATAATTTAGCCAAAGAACTATTTGAAAAAGCCAATGAAATTCTTGATTTTAGAATTACCGACATGATGTTTGAAGGAACTGAAGAGGATTTGAAGCAAACCAAAGTAACACAACCCGCCATATTTTTGCATTCGGTAATTTTAGCAAAAACCTTAGGCGATGATTTTAAACCTGATATGGTAGCCGGTCATTCACTTGGTGAGTTTTCAGCATTGGTAGCAAACGGAGCTTTATCGTTTGAAGATGGTTTAAAACTTGTTTCAAAGAGAGCTTTGGCAATGCAAAAAGCCTGTGAACTGTTTCCTTCAACCATGGCTGCTATTTTAGGAATGGACGATGCAATTGTTGAAGATTTATGTAATAAAGTAGATGGAATTGTTGTACCTGCCAATTATAACTCTCCCGGACAGGTAGTTATTTCAGGGACTAACGAGGCGATTGATAAAGCTATTGAAATTTTAAGCAATGCAGGAGCTAAAAGAGCCATTAAGCTAAATGTAGGTGGTGCATTTCACTCGCCTTTAATGCAACCTGCAAAGGAAGAGTTGGCTAAAGCCATTAATGAAACTGAGTTTTCAGAGCCAATTTGTCCGGTTTATCAGAATGTAAATGCAAAACCGGTAAAAAATCCGCAGGAGATTAAAGAAAATCTGATTGCACAATTAACATCCCCTGTTCGGTGGACCGAAATTGTAAAAAATATGATTGCCGATGGTGCAAGTTCGTTTACAGAAGTAGGACCCGGAAAAGTATTGCAAGGTTTAATAAAAAAAGTAGATCGAAAAATGCCTACCAAAGGCATTCAATAAAATTGATATTTTAGCTGAAATTTTCAAGTGTTTAGAATAAAGCAATCTTCCATTGCTTAAAATGGAAGGTTGCTTACTTTTTATTCGTCTTACTTTTTCGATATGTTTTTTTATTGAATTTTCTTTTTTTATTTTTTTTTGAATCTGGATTATACTCGGGACTATCACCAATTTCGGGCGGAGTGGGCAGTTTTATCAGTTTAATCCCAATAAAATCTTCAATACGCTTAAATTTTTCCTGTTCGCTGTCGTTAATAAATGTTATGGCAACACCCGAAGATTTAGCTCTGGCTGTTCTTCCTACCCTGTGCACATAATCTTCGGCATCACCCGGAACATCAAAATTAATTACCAAATCAATTTCTTCAATATCAATTCCGCGCGCTAAAATATCCGTAGCTGTGAGTATTTGAATTTTACGATTTTTAAAATCCAGCATCACCTGTTCTCTTTGTTTTTGGTCTAAGTCAGAATGAATTTCCTCTACATTCATTCCTTGCCTTTGTAATTCGCTACGAATACTTTTTACATTTTTTTTGGTTGCCGAAAAAATTAAAACACTTTTCAGGTCTTTGCCTTCCAGTAAATTTTTTATCAGCTCAATTTTATAATTATCATAGACCAAATATGCAGCTTGTAAAATATTTTCGGCAGGTTTTGAAATAGCCAAATTTACTTCTTCCGGTTCCGAAAGTATTTTTTTTGCCAACACTCTGATTTTTTCAGGCATAGTTGCCGAAAACATTAAGGTTTGCCTGTTTTTGGGTAGTTCTTTTATTATTTTTTCAATATCCTCATAAAAGCCCATATCCAACATACGATCGGCTTCGTCTAAAATCAGATGCTTTAAACTGTCAAATTTAACATAACCGAAATTCATGTGCGCAATAAGTCTTCCGGGAGTAGCAATCACAATATTTGCTCCTTTAACCAATGCATTTTTTTGAGAACTCCAAGTATCGCCATCACCACCGCCATAAATAGGAACTGATGAAACATCTAAGAAATAACTAAAGCCTTCAAATTGCTGATCAATTTGTAAAGCAAGCTCTCTTGTAGGGACAATGATTAAAGTATCAATATCTTTTGTCGGATTTTGTGCCAATTTGTTTAAAACAGGAATGATATAAGCAGCTGTTTTTCCGGTACCGGTTTGTGCACAAGCAATTAAATCTTTTTCTGCCAAAATGGCGGGTAAAGTTTGTTCTTGTATAGGCGTTGCTTTCACAAAGCCCATTGCCGAAATACTTTCCTGTAAAGAAGGGTCTAGGTCTAGTTCAGTAAATTTCAATTATTTAAAAGATTAGTCGGTTTGTTAAAAAAATCACCCGGCGGAAGTGTCAGGTTTGTTGATAT
>JAKIUH010000413.1 GCA_021647685.1 Bacteroidales bacterium | reverse complement strand
CCTTTGTTATTATTTTTTTTATCAATGGCAAGCTGCCAAAACTTTTTATTTCTTAGTTCTGAAAATTTTATCTGCCTTTGCCTAAATTGCATTTGATTTTTTGCCGATTGAAATAAAAAATCAGCTCTACTTTTTTTATCAAAAATAACTATTGCACTATATGTTGTAGCATTTTCAAACAATTGAATACTTCCGTAATTTGTTATTTGAACAATATTTTGTTTTTCGGCAAAATAGTTTCTTATAAATTTTGCGGTTTCCGTATGAAAAAAAGTATTGGGTGTAATAAATCCGCAAGTTCCTGTATTTTTTAACAGATGTAAAGCCAGCTCATAAAAAGCAATGTAAATATCGGTATTGCCCGATTTGCAAAAATTATAATTATTACGAATAAATGTGCGTTCTTCTTCTTTCAAATGTTGAATACGAATATAAGGCGGATTGCCAACAATGTAATCAAACGGTTCCGGTTTACGGTCTAATGCTTTGTGTAATGCATTTGTACAGTATAAATTCCAATTAATTTTTAGATTGAGCGGTTTTATCAGTTCATTTAACTTATTTCGGGCAATTTTTAAAGCATCAGGGTCAATATCCCAAGCATAAATTTTGCATAAATTCTCAGGCAAATCTTCCGGCTCTGAAAATTGAATAATTCGTTCGGCTATTTTCACTAAGAAACGTCCATCGCCACAGGCTGGATCAAGAATGGTTTTGCCCAAAATCTTATCTGACCGGTATTCAATATCATTAAGTATTTTTTCAACAATGAAATCAGGAGTATAAATTTGCCCTGTGAGTTTTTCTTTTGAATATTCTTTGGTCAGTGAAGCCATGATTATTTTAAATGATGAATAGTAAATCCTTGAAGTTTTTTAATTCGTTCACTAATAAAAGGCGAATGAATGTTTTTGAAAAAAACTTCATAGGTATCTTCAAAAAATGTAAAATACGTTTTATCTGCTCTTATTCTTTTGCTGCCTTTTTTATAAAGGATGCCAATTTCTCCGTTTAAAATATCTTTTTTTGACAGATAGCCGATTATGGAGGCTGTAGTTTTGTCTTTCTCCTCACTTAAACTAATACAAAAATAATAATCAGTCAAACTGTCTGCTCGTTGTACATTTCGCGCAGGAATATTCAGCACGTAATCTTTATAAAAAATATTTGTTTTCCGGTGCATTGTTTTAAGATCAAAAATCATTTTTTGATTTTTAATCACCAACAAAAAGTCTTGCCCGTAGTCTTGCCCATCAACAGCACCAAATGAACGCAAAGGACGTTTCAGTTGATATAAGTCCGCAAAAACAATTTCGCCAACGGTTCCGGTCATTCGTAAGTCCTTGGTTTTATCTTTTTTTACTTTATCCCATATGTTTTTTACAGGATGATGTTTTAACGAATAATTCACCAATTTTTCAGCATAATCAATTTGCTCAGGCAATACATCTATCGAGAAATAAAATTCGTTCCTTACAATATGTCCGTTATTTTTATTCAAACTTAATGATAATATATTTTCAAAAGAGTATCTTCAAGCCAAATTTCTTCATCGGGTATAAAATGAAATTCTGGAGCTTTTACTCCTTCTTTAAAATATTTATTGCCGATAAAAATACGCGCTTCATCCCACAAATCTGCTTCGATAAAACCTGTCAGTAATTTTTCTCCGCCTTCTACTACTATAGATTGAATTTCCAATTCATATAGCCTTTGCAAAACCTGAGGCAAAACTTGTTTTTCATAATTAATTTTCAAATAATGTAGATTATTTTCCAAGCTTTCTTTTTTAGCATTAAAAATAATGGTTTTTGCTTGATTATCAAATATTTTTAAATCAGGAGCTAATTTTAACTTCTGATCAAAAACAATACGTACGGGATTTCGTCCGACCCAATCACGAACAGTCAGTTGCGGATTATCTTTTTTGACCGTTTTCCGCCCGACCATAAAAGCGGCTTCTTCTGTTCGCCATTTATGCACTAATTTTTTAGAAATTTGATTGGTAATCCAATTTTGTTCAACGGTTTCATCCGATTTTCTTTTTTTATCAATAAAACCATCTTTCGTTTCTGCCCATTTTAAAATAATGTACGGACGCTTTTTCTCATGAAAAGTAAAAAAACGACGATTAAGCCAACGGCTTTCTTCCTCAAGAATGCCTACGGTAACATTACAGCCTCCTGCTTTCAATTTCTCAATACCTTTTCCTGCCACTTTTGCAAAACTGTCCACACAGCCTATTACTACGCGGGGGATTTTTTTACGAACAATCAAATCTGAACAAGGCGGTGTGCGACCATGATGTGCACAAGGCTCTAAATTTACATAAAGTGTAGCTTTTTCAAGTAATTCCGGATTTTTTACCGAATTAATTGCGTTTACTTCAGCATGGGCTTCACCGCATTTTTGATGATAACCTTCTCCGATTATTTTTCCTTGATACACAATTACCGAACCTACCAGAGGATTAGGGGCAGCCGTGCCCAATCCAAGTTTTGCCAATTCAAGGCAGCGGCGCATATATTTTTCGTCTTCTGAATTATCCATTTAATTATATCTTTGTATTTTGTCAATATTGCGTAACCGGTTTATGGAAACAATCGCCAAAATTATAAAAACTTTTAAAACAGAGCTGAAAAACATTTATCCCGAAGGTGAAATTCGTTCTTTTGCCGATATTTTATTGGAATATTATGCCGGAATCAATAGAACCGAAGCATTTTTATATCCTGATAAAAAACTCTCTGACAAGCTACTAAAAAAATTAGCTGATGCCTTGCAAAAATTAAAGCAAGAAATCACTATTCAGTACATTACAGGGGAAACAGTATTTTACGAACTACCATTTAAAGTAAGTCCTGATGTTCTGATTCCACGACCTGAAACCGAAGAACTGGTAGATTTAATCATTAAAAATCATCAAAAAAATCAAAATATACAATTGTTATCTCTCATCATCCATATGACGTGGCTGGAATGAGTACAAATCGTGGGTGGACAAGTTGCATGAATTTAGTAGATGGAGCTTATAAACATTATATTTTAAATGACATCAAAGAAGGTACAATCATTGCATATGCTGTTGACAATGAAGATTTGAACATTCAAAGACCAATTTGTCGTGTATTGATCAAGCCATATATGAATCTGGAAAATCTTGACAATTTTATTTTGGTTCCTTCTGGCAATGTTTATGGTACCGAAATAGATGGTTTTTATCAAGTCGTCAAAAAATGGTGTGATGAGGTTAATAACAAATTCATGGGATTTGATTCAACGACAGTATATTGTTTAAATCAAAATGTATATCAAGATAATGACGATGAAATGTTTTACAATATTAAAAAATTGACTCGTGATAATATAAACGACATACCTCTGAATGATAAATTGCTGGAAATTGTTGATCCCAAAATATTAGCATATCATGATGATTTATATGATTTATATAGTCCAGAAATTGTTGTTGAAATATTATCAAGATTTAAAATTGATGATAGTGAAATATTAATCAAATTTGTTGAAAGTTTTGGTATGGATAAATTGAGTGAATATATCGGTGGATATTATGGAATAAAAATTGATATGTCAAAAAACGAATGGAAAAAATTCTTTAAA
>JAKIUH010000412.1 GCA_021647685.1 Bacteroidales bacterium | reverse complement strand
GTGTAATACCCAATTGGGATCACTCAACAATGCTTTGCCTAAGGCAATAAAATCGGTTTTGCCTTTTGTAAGAACTAATTCAGCCAATTCTGGATTTTCTAATCGTCCTACGGCAATAACCGGCTTTTGTGTAAGCAGTTTTAATTCTTCGGCAAATCTCAGTTGATAAGCAGGATACACCTCATAGTGCTCTTTATCATAAATTCCACCGGAACTTACGTGTAAAACATCGAATAAACCTTCTACTTGTTTTAATAAAGCAGCTAATTCTTTGCGTGTATTTCCTTTCGGATGGTATTCTTCACCGGAAACACGTAAAAGCACCGGATAATCTTCCGGTATGTTTTCTTTTACTTTTTCTAAAACAAGTTTTAGAAACAAAGCTCTGTTTTTGCCATACTCATCATTTCGTTTATTGGTAAGTGGTGATAAAAACTCACTAATCAAATACCCATGTGCTGCGTGTACTTCCACAAAATCAAAACCTGCTTGAACTGCTCTTTTAGCAGCTTGTCCAAATTTATAGGCTGTTTCAATAATTTCAGAACTGCACAATTCATGCGGGACAGGAAAATCATCATTGAAAGCAATGGGCGAAGGTGCTACAATTGCTTCGTTTTGTATTCTGGATTTTCGTCCTGCATGGGCAATTTGTATCCCTACAAGGCTGCCGTATCGCTGACACTCTTGCACAATTTTGTTTAAAGGTTTAATAAACCCATCGTCCCACAAACCAAGGTCGTTCATCGAGATTCTACCCCGCGGTTCAACAGCCGTAGCTTCTAATATAATTGTACCGACACCACCAATTGCCCGCGCAGCATAATGTACTAAGTGGTAATTATCTGCAAATCCGTCTTTTGCCATATATTGGCACATCGGTGCCATGACAATACGGTTTTTTGTTTCACGGTTTTTGAGTTTTATTTTATCAAACAACATAATGCTATTCTTAATTTTAAAATAATTGTTAGGCTCAAAATTAGATAAAATAAAAACATATTACGCAAAAATTCAGTAACTTTGTAAAAAAGTAGAAGACTATGTTGATTGCAAATCCGATATACGATGCTGTTTTTAAATATCTGTTAGAAGACAATAAAATTGCAAAATTATTACTGTCTGATTTGTTGAATATTGAAATTTTAGAGCTTAAATATCAGCCCAAAGAATATATTTACGAAAAAGAAAAAAGTATTTTAACACTTTACCGTGTTGATTTTAAAGCTCGAATTAAAGACAAAAAAGGCATAGAGCGTGTTGTTTTAATTGAAATTCAAAAAACAAAGTTCCTAACCGATTTAATGCGATTTCGTTCCTATTTGGGTAATCAATATGCCGACCCCAACAATGTTCGTAAAGACGAAAGCGGGAATGATATACCTTTACCCTTGATATCTATTTACTTATTGGGTTATTCTTTGTCGCACAAAGTTCCTATTTTGGTAATAAAACCCCAAATAATAGAACGTGGAAGCGAAAAAGAATTAGATATAAACGAACAATTTATCAACAGTTTAACACACGACACGATTATTGTTCAAATTCCTGCAATACGAAAAAAACGTATAAAAGACGATTTAGAGAAAATTTTAAGTATTTTTAATCCGGAAGGGAAAGTACATGAAATCAGTATAAAAGAAGATGACTACCCTGATCGTTATCGGTCAATAATCCGAAGATTAGCAAAGGCAGTAGCAAATGATGAATTGAAAAACAAAATGGAAATAGAAGATCAAGTTTTCTCAGAAATAGAAGCTCAAAAACGAAAAACAGAATTAGAAGCAATACGGGCAGAACAAGAAAAACAAAGGGCTGAACGTGAAAAACAAAGAGCAGAACAAGAAAAACAAAAAGCCCAACTTTTTAAAGTTAAATATGCAAAGGCAATGAAAAAGATGGGTGCTGATATTGACGAAATCATCAAAGAAACAGGATTGAGCCAAAAAGAAATTGAAGATTTATAAAATTATGTACAAACCAAAAACCATATTTGCACAACATGCTTTTAATGTAGTTAGTACTTATGTAAAAACAAAAGATATTTCCGCATTAAAAAAACAAGAACCGCCCAAAGAATTTCAGATAAAAAGAGCTTGTTTTGTAACTTTACACAATCTTGACGGCAGTTTGCGCGGCTGTATCGGTACTTTGGAGCCTCAATTTAAAAATCTTTGGTTAGAAATTATTTCAAACGGTGTGGCAGCTTGCAGCCGCGACAGTCGTTTCCCTCCGGTATTGCCCGATGAGTTGGAAAATATTGAAATTTCTGTAGATGTACTTTCTGAACCTGAAAAAGTAAAAGATTTTGATATACTCAATCCTAAAAAATACGGTATTATTGTTACCGATGGTCTTCGCAGAGGCGTATTACTGCCCGACATAGATGGCATTGATACACTTGAACAACAAATTGACATTGCAAAACGTAAAGCCGGACTGTCTTTTAAAAACAATGATGAATTGGAGTTTTATTCTTTTACGGCAACAAGGTATCATTAAACTTTTTAGGTGTAAATATGGTTGAAGCAAAATTTTATACTGAAAAAGAAAGTGATAAAGTGCAATGTACTTTATGTCCGCATAATTGCATCTTAAAAGACGGACAAAGCGGAATTTGCAAGGTTCGTACTAATTATAAGGGTAAACTTTATACTGAAAATTACGGTAAAATCAGTGGTTATCATTTCGACCCTGTTGAAAAAAAACCACTTTATCATTTTTATCCGGGCAAAGATATTTTATCCATCGGCAGTGTGGGGTGTAATTTACATTGCCGTTTTTGCCAAAATCATGAAATTGCACAAACCGGAGTTCATAATTACGGTTATTTACGGGAATTATCAAGCGGGGCAATAATTAATGCTGCTTTGCGTCAAGAAAACAATATCGGTATTGCCTACACCTATAATGAACCACTGGTTTTTTATGAGTTTATGCGCGATACGGCACTAAATGCCAAACAAAACGATTTAAAAAACGTGATGGTTACCAACGGATTTATTAAGCCTGAACCTTTGGAACGATTGTTGAATTTTATTGATGCTTTTAGCGTGGATTTAAAGGCTTTTACCGACGAATTTTATAAAAAAATTACTTCCTCGCAACTTAAACCGATACAAGAAACATTAAAAACCATAAAAAACTCAGGTAAATTATTGGAAATAACCAATCTGATTATTCCAAGTTTGAATGATGATGAAGCAAAATTTAAAGAAATGGTATTATGGATAAAAGAAGAATTGGGTGAAGATACCGTTTTGCATCTTTCACGTTATTATCCGATGTATAAAATGTCTATTGAAGCCACATCACCAAAAACACTGTTAAATCTTTATGAAATTGCTGCGCGGCACCTTAACTATGTCTATATAGGGAATTTACCTACGGTAAAAGGTCAAAATACATACTGCCCGCAATGTCATCATCAAGTTATCGAACGCAACGGATACCACACTAAAATTACCGGTTTGGATAATCAAGGAAACTGTAAAAATTGTGGAAAGGCAATTTTGAAAAATATTGATGGTTTTTAAATACTAAAACAACAAACAAAATGGAACCGACAAGCATTAGAAAACCTGCAGTAGCCAGAAAATTTTATCCGAAAAGCAAAACGGAACTAACACGTTTATTG
>JAKIUH010000019.1 GCA_021647685.1 Bacteroidales bacterium | reverse complement strand
ATTTGCTTCGATAATTGTTTATTTTTAACGCCTAGTTTCTTTAATTCAGATTCAATTTCATCGCATGCTAGCTGAATATTATTTATTCGATTGTTAAATTCTTCACCATCCGAAGAAAACTTGTTAATTAATTCAACGGCACGTTCTAACTTCTTTTCAATTTCCTGAAAATGAGTTATTCCATAAGCCAAATTATGCTCCGAAAAGGCAGAACACATATAGGCTATACTTTTCATATCTTCGCCTATTTCCAGAAAGTTTTTGGTGATCTTTTCAATAGCCTCCTGATATTCCTGATTTGTATGAATTAATTGTGCAACCTGAACTGAAGCAATATCTCTTATTTTGAGAAACTTCTTAGTATGTTCAGCAAGCTCGGCATTTTCATCAGAAAAATCAAAAGCATTGAGTTCTTCAATAATTTCTTTATGTGTTTGCTGTACATGCTCCATTTTCTGGCGAATAATGTCATGATACTGCAAATTAGTAACTATTTTACTTACATTTTCAAAATAATCTTCGGTTTTTTTTGCCAGCTCCGGCATTTGAACCGATGCTTCTTGATGTTTCGCCGATAAAATAATAACACTTGATTTAATTTGTTCCAAAAGCGTTTCGAGCACCAAATTCTGTTGTTCTTTCAAATTATTAAAAAAATCAAAAACAGATTTTACCAATGCTTTCAATTTATTTATTTTCATTTCCAAATTATCATAGGCTTCTTTGGATGATTTTATATCTTTTATCAGTAAATCTATTTTATGAACATTTTTATCATTTTTATGAAGATAGGTAAGGTTTAATTTCAAATTAGCCATCAAAAAATTTAGTGTCATCAAATTTTGATTGAAATTTTTAACCGGTATAAACACCGAATTTAAACTTGATTGAATATTGTCTAAAACTCTGGCACCTGTGGTAACATAACTAATAAAATCATCAATTTGAATTTTTAAACCGGTATGATACGAATCCAATTTATTCAATAAATAATTACGGTCTTTTCCTGCAAAAATTTCAAATAGCTTTGTAGCATTATTCGATATTTTTTCAGCTATTTTATAATTGCCTTTTAGGCTATTGTTTAGATTCAGAAAATCTTTTGCCGAAGACTCATTCAATGTAGTAATTTTTACATCAATGTCTGAAAGTAAAATAATTACATTTTTAATTGACTCTTTGCTTAAAGATAATGAAAACTTATCGTTATTATTGTCCTTATTCATATTGAAAAAAACAGTTTCTTATTTTTAAAAAAATTATAGTGAATAAAATTACAAATTATTTTGTCATTTGAAAGAATTTTTGCGAAACTAAGGCTTATTTTTGTAAAAAAAGAAATATATCCTATGTCTGTTTAAGATAAAACTTTATATTTGCCCAAATTTTTAAAACCTATTAATGTAAAATTATGAAAAATATTTCGATTATACTAAATGTTGTTTTAATTATTGCGGTTACCTTATTATATATCGACCGTTTTTCCGGTAATAATAAAGAAGAAGCAAAAACTGCAAAAGAAAATGTAAGTGAATCTGCCAATAAAATTGCTTATGTTAATATTGATTCTTTATTGAACGGATATGATTATTATAACGATAAACAAACTGAGTTTTTAAAAGAACAACAAAAACAAGAAGCTAAACTAAACTCAAAAGGTAAAGCTCTGGAACGTAAAGCAATGGAGTTTCAAAATAAAGTACAAAAAGGTTTGGTAACCAGCAATCAGGCGCAACAAATGCAAAATCAATTGATGCGTGAACAACAAAACCTAATGCAGTTAAAAGATCAAATTTCAATGGATATGATGAACAGGCAACAACAAACCCTGAAAGATATTTATCAAAACATTATATCGGCAATTAAAGAGTATAATAAAGACGGTAAGTATAAAATGGTTTTGGGAAATACCGGCGGACAAAATGTTTTGGTTGCCGACTCCGCATTAAATATTACAGAAATTATTGTTGAAAAATTAAATGAAGAATATCAACAAAAACAGGCAAATTCTGAAACAGAAAATAAATAATTTTTAAAATAATAAAATAAAAAAGGGCTTATGGAAACATTCCGCTAAGCTCTTTTTTTGCTTTAGCAAAAAAACAGTATGCAGGTTTTTCAGAGTTACATTGCAAAACACTCCAATAATACTTCAGTTATTAAAACTGCTCCGCATCCGGAATTGCAAAATATAATTGTAATTCCTTGTTTCGATGAACCCGAAATCTTGCAAACCTTAAAATCAATCAACGAATGTAAAAAACCCAATAAGCCTATCGAAGTTATTTTAGTTATTAATGCAGCAGAAAATTCTGAAAAAAAAATTATAAGTCAAAACCTGCAATCTCAAAACGAAATCAAGCAATGGGCATTGAAAAATAAAACTGATTTTATAAATTATCATACCATTTATATTGATAATATTCCTAAAAAATATGCCGGTGCAGGATATGCCCGGAAAATTGGTATGGACGAAGCGGTTAAACGCTTTTTAAACGTAAATAATTCCGAAGGAATTATTACAAGCTTGGATGCAGATAGTAAAGTAGCCAAAAATTATTTGGTGGAAACTGAAAACTTATTTGACTTAAACCCAAAAATTAATGCCTGTTCCATTTATTTTGAACACCCTGTTTCAGGGGAAGCATTTTCACAAATTATTTATGATAAAATTGCAGAATATGAGCTATATATGCGCTACTATTCTCTGTCATTAAAATTTACGGGATTTCCTTATTACTACCCTACGGTAGGTTCAAGCTTTGCCGTAAAAGCAAAAATTTACTGCAAGCAAGGCGGAATGAATAAAAAACAAGCCGGTGAGGATTTTTATTTTTTGCATAAAATAATGCCTCTGGGCAATTACCACTACCTGAAAAGTACTTGTGTATATCCTTCTCCCCGCCCGTCACACAGGGTGCCTTTTGGAACGGGACCCGTAATTAATCAACTTATAAAAAATGCAAATCAAGAATTTGAAGCCTATAACTTTAAAGTATTTTTGCACTTGCGTGATTTTTTTGCTCAAATTGAGCATTTTTTCAGAATTGAAGATTTAAATCTTTCCAATTACTCATTTCATCAATCAATGAATGATTTTTTAGAAAAAAATAATTTCAGTATAGTTTTACAAGAAATTAATGCAAACACCTCAAATATTAAGAGTTTTCATAAACGATTTTTTCGTTGGTTCGATGCTTTTAAAATCATTAAATACATAAATTTTGCACACGAACATTATTACTTTAAACTTCCGGTAAGAGAAGCAGCTAAAGAATACTTAAAAAACACCAACAATGTCCGTTTGTATCATACAGATTTAAAAAAACTACTTACTGTTTTCCGTCAAATAGAGCTTAAATACTGACAATAATCGCTATGTACGAAAACGTACACCGAAATCCCAAAAACGTACACAATATTTATTTGTCCCTGAGCGCATTATATGTTATATGCTTATTACAAGCATCTTACAAATATTGGTATCCAAATTGATAGATTAATTACAAATGAATATTAAACTAAATAATTAAAACAATGAAAAACACAATTTTACTATTTGCAAGTTTATTACTTTCTGTATTTTCTATTTCTGCACAAGACATGACCTTAGATGAAGTATTGGAAAATCATTTTGAAACGATTGGTCAAGACAAACTTTCTGAAGTTCAAACTATAAAAATGACCGGCAAACAGATGATGCAAGGTATGGAATTTCCATTTACCGTATATGTAAAACGTCCGGGAAAAATGCGAGTTGAAGTAGAAATACAAGGCAATACAATGGTTCAAGGCTTTAACGGAGAAGAAGGCTGGATGATTAACCCTTTTTCGGGAAGCATGGAACCCCAAGATGTTAATGAAGACCAATTAAAACAGTTTAAAGAACAATCGGATATTGATGGCAAACTATTCCATTGGAAAGAAAAAGGTTACCAAGTAGAATTAGAGGGTAAAGAAGATATGGAAGGAACCGAAGTATATAAAATTAAACTTTCTGAAAAGCCACAAAACGAAGGTGAAGAAGGAGATGTAACCTACTATTTTATAGATGCTGATAGCTTTGTAATATTAAAAGCCACAGCAAAACGCACGGTTCAAGGGCAACAAATTGAAGTGAACAACTACCAAAGTAATTACAAACAAGTTGATGGTATCGCTTTTTCCTATTCAATGGAAACGAAAATGAACGGTAATACCGTTTCGCAAATGACCATTGAAGATGTAAAATTAAACGAAGATATGGACGATGCTATTTTTAATCGTCCGGTAAAAAAAGAAGAAAGCACAACAGAAGAAAATAAATAATTATATCAATAGTTCATAGTCGAAACAATAGTTATCCGGAAGTTATTCTGCCGGATAACTTTTCTAATCTTCAACATTGACTTTATTAAAGAATTGATAGTATTTTAGTATTTCATGAGTTGCAACGCTGCAGATGCATGAAGATAATTCCAAACCACCTAACAGGTGGCAACAAAAAAATAGTTAACCCACTAGTGTTATGTCAAGTATGTTGTGTCGTATAAGTTGAAGTTATTTTTGTGTAGAACAAGGCAAAAATTTTCAGCATAGCAGTAGCTATGGTCAAAATTTTTAACAAAGTTCTACGCAAAAAGAACGAAACTTGGTATGACTAAAACATGCTTGACATGACACTAGTAATCTATTATATTTCAACACATTGCCGTATTTTATGATTAAAAGCGGTAAATAATGCGGGTTAAGTTCTCACTTTAATTTAAAACTTAGTAAAATGAAAATCTCAAAACTTTTAATGTTATGGTCTTTACTTGCTTTTTTGTTCTTTGCCGGAACTATTAACGGCAGTGCACAAAAAAAAGTAAAAATCAATTACAATACATTTGGCGCAATAAAAGCACGCCAAATTGGACCTGCCACTATGAGCGGGCGAATTGCTGCATTGGATGCAGTAAATAATAATCCGAAAATTTTATACATTGGTGCTGCAGGTGGTGGTGTATGGAAAAGCAAAAACGGAGGAACTACTTTTAAACCTGTTTTTGAAAAATATCCTCAAGCAATAGGAGCAATATGTATCGACCAAAAAAATCCCAAAACAGTTTGGGTAGGCACCGGCGAACCTTGGGTGCGTAACAGTACATCGGTAGGAGCCGGTGTGTATAAAACTACTGACGGTGGTGATAACTGGAAATTTACAGGACTGAAAGAAACCGAACGTATTGGAAAGATTGCAATTTCGCCCACAAACAGCGATGTGGTTTATGTTGCAGCCTTAGGACATTTATGGGGACCCAACAAAGAACGCGGTTTATATAAAACGACTGATGGTGGAAAAAACTGGGAGAAAGTTTTGTATATAGATGAAAATACAGGCTGTGCAGATGTAGTAATTGACCCGGAAAATCCACAAATTGTTTATGCAGCAATGTGGCAATTTCGCCGTAAGGCATACACTTTTAACTCAGGAGGAAAAGGGAGCGGATTGTATAAATCAACTGATGGAGGAAAAACATGGAAAAAACTCACAAAGGATTTACCCAAAGGTGATTTAGGACGTATTGCCTTAGATGTTTCACATGTTAATACCCATATTGTTTATGCATTTATTGAAGCAAAAAAAACAGCTTTTTATCGCTCAAAAGATAAAGGTGAATCGTGGGAGCAAATGAATTCAGCCCAAGCAATAGCAGGAAGACCGTTTTATTTTGCCAATATTCTTGCCGACCCTGTAGATACAAACCGGATTTATAAAGCCGGATTTAATTTATTGATGAGCAAAAACGGTGGTAAAAATTTCAGTTCACCCTCAGTTGAAGGCGGCAGATATCACAGCGATGTACATACTATGTATGTGTCGCCAAAGGATAACAACTTAATTTACATTGGCACAGATGGCGGATTATATATATCACGCGACAAAGGAAACACTTGGCAAATGGCACGAAACCTGCCTGTTTCTCAATTCTATCATGTAAGTGCCGACATGCAATACCCGTACAATGTGTATGGAGGCTTGCAAGACAACGGTACATGGTTTGGTCCCTCCAAAAGCCCGGGAGGTATTAATAATAACGATTGGAAAAGCGTAGGTTTTGGCGATGGATTTTGTGCTTATGCCGACCCCAAAGACAACAATATTGTGTATTGGCAATATCAAGGGGGAGAAATTGCTAAAGCATTTATAAAAACCAATGAATTTAAATCAATAAAACCTTATAAAACAAAAGACATTGAAGATTTGCGTTTTGGATGGAACACTCCGGTAGTTTTCAGCAAAGACGGTAACCGTATGTATGTGGGAGCACAATATTTATTCATGAGCGAAAATCAAGGAGATAGTTGGAAACGTATTTCTCCCGATTTAACTACGGATAATCCGGAAAAACAAAAACAAGAAGAATCAGGCGGTTTAACAATTGATAATTCTACGGCTGAAAACCATTGCACAATCTTTACCATAAATGAATCTCCGCTGGATAAAAATATTATTTGGGTTGGAACCGATGATGGAAATATTCAATTAACAACCGATGCAGGCAAATCATGGGCAAATCTCACAAAAAATATCCAAGGACTGCCTAAAAATACATGGTGCTCCTACGTAGAACCAAGCAATTATAATAAAGCCGTTGCTTATGCTGTTTTTGACGGACATCGAAACAATGATAAAAATTCTTATATTTTCAAAACAACTGATTATGGAAAAACGTGGATTTCACTATCAACAACTAATCTAAAAAGCTATAATCATATAATTAAAGAAGACCCGGTAAACCCTGACTTATTGTTTCTTGGTACCGAAATGGGCTTATATATTTCAATTGATGGCGGAAAAGTTTGGTCGCAATTTAAAGGAAAAGTCCCTCAGGTTTCTATTCGCGACATGGTAATTCACCCTCGCGAAAATGATTTAATCTTAGCAACCCACGGACGTGGAATTTTAATTATTGACGATATCAGTCCTTTGCGTGAACTTAAGCAAGATGTGCTCAATTCAGAGCTTACTTTCTTAAAATCAAAAGATTATGTCATTGATAATTTAGGTATGGTACAAAGTTTTCAAGGAGATGATGAATTTACCGGACCTAATCCGCCCGAAGCAGCAACAATAACTTACTACATGAATAAACGACATATTTTTGGCGATATGTATGTAGAAATATACGATAATCAAGGAAATAAAATAAAAACACTTCCTGCAGGAAAACGAAAAGGAATTAATAAAGTACTTTGGCATTTACGTAAAAAACCGCCAAAAGTACCTTCATCTCCACAGATTGCAGGTTTTGCCATGCAGGGACCATTATATCCGGCGGGCGAATACAAAGTAAAAGTTTTTAAAAACGATAAGGTCTTTGAAACAAAAATAAATATTAAGCGAAATCCAAACTCACAACATTCAGAAAAAGAGCGATTAATTCGTGAAAAAGCAGTGAATAAAGCTTATGATTTGTTAGAAAAATTGGCTTTTGTTGATAAACAAGCAACAGATATAAGAGATAAGTGCAAAACATCATCCGAAAAAGCACCAAAATCTTTAAAGAAAAAATTATCAGCATTATCGGCTAAAATGGAGCAAATGCATAAAGAGCTGGTAGCTACAAAAGAAGGTGCAATTACCGGTGAAGAAAAACTACGTGAAAAATTGGCACAACTGTACGGTTACATACTTTTCTATAAAGGACGTCCAACCGATTCGCAAATTGAACGCTTGAATGATTTGGAAAGTGAAGTATTGCAAAAAGAAACAGAATTGAACAAAATAAAACAAAGCGAATTGGCAAAAATTAATAAATTACTGGAAAAATCAGGCTTAGAGACGATAAAGGTGATTACAAAGGAAGAATATTTTAAAGAAAATTGAGTTGAGTATAAAAAGGTCAATTTATATAAGTAAATTTTTGGGTCAGACTTAAGTAATTGTTAATGAACACTCAAATTTACGATAAGACAGATTGGCGACAAAGAAACTTTTTAGACCAAAAACAAGTTTAGCTTTTGAATTTTAGAACAGACTGTAAGCTTTTATTAAAAGAGCTTACGGTCTTTTTTAAAATATAAGCTTAAATATGTAATTATCAAATTAACTTGTTGATAGTCATCGGAAAATTACAGTGAAATAAACCCTGTAATAATTGGTTGTAAGTTAGCCATTTCATCCGATAACGCAGATATAGGAGTATAAATAGATAAGGACTGAAATTACAAAAATAAATCTGTTCCAAAAATATATTATTTACTAAAAACATAAAGGAAAAAAACTTATATTTGCTTCGGATTTTAGTTTGCCTTATGATAAAACAATTTTTCCTGATATTTCTGATTATTACCTTCTTTCAAATAATAAAAGCACAAGAGGCTAAAGAAAATACAAGTAGTGATTCTAAACTTGAAGAAAAAGTTGATTATTACAATCAACAGGCATGGAAATTACGTAATAAAAATATACCCAAAGGGTTAGAATACGTTAAAACAGCATTATCATTAGCCGATAGCATCAAGTATTTTAAAGGGCAAGCAGCGGCACATAATTATAAAGGAGTTTTGTACCGTAATTTGGGTTTTTACAATCTTGCGCTGGTTGAATATCAAAAAGCAGTTGATATTTCTAAAAAGCATTCTATAAAAAAGGAGTTGGGCTATGGATATAATAATTTAGGAAACTTGTACTTGTATCAAGAACTCCCGGATTTAGCAATAAACCATTTAAAAAATGTAATTAAAATAGCCAATGAAATTAACAATAAAGACATGGAGGCTTATGCTTGGCAGAACATAGGAAGGTCTTATCTATTGTTAAACCAACCGGACAGTGCACGATATTTTATCAACAAAGCCATACAAATTAGAAAAGAACTTAAATTATTTGAAAAGCTGGGTGTCTCATACAAATATTTAGGAGATACCTATCTTGCCGAAGGTAAATACAAGGAAGCAGATCAAGCCTATGCAATGACTGCAAAAATGAACCCTTTTGAAAATGATATAGACCTATATGCCGATTATTGTTTACAAAAAGCAAAAATTTCTATTGCAAAAAAAGAATTAGAACAAGCGGTTAAATGGGCTGAAACCAGCCTCGAAACAGCCCGGAAGGTACACACTTTATTTAGGATAAAAAGTGCTTATGAAATTTTAAGCAAAATTATGGCTTTAAAAAGCGATTACCACAAAGCATTTTTATACGCACAACAAGCCTTAATATACAGAGACTCACTTTATAACGAACAAATTAGTAAACGGATACAAAGTATTGAATTCAACAGCGAGCAACAAAAAAAGCAAACGGAAATAATGCTTTTAAAAAAAGATTTGCAAATTAAAGATGCTAATAATGAACGAAATAAACTACTCTTATTAGGTTTACTCATTTTAATAACGGTTTTTATTGTTGCATTTATCGGGTATTATAAAAGTAGAGAAAAAATAAAAAAAACAAATGAAGCTCTTTTAGCAAAAAATAAAGAAATAATAGAAAAAAACGAACAACTGAAAGAAAGTAGTTTTGAGCTTTCGGTACAATCACAAAACCTGATAGAACTTAACAATAAATTAGAAGATCAGAAAAAAACACTGATAAAAAGGCAAAATGAAATTACAGACAGTATTCAGTATGCTAGTCGTATTCAAGCTGCTTTGATGCCACGTGAAGATTTGTTTAAAGAAATTTTTAAAGATTATTTTGTATTTAATAAAGCGCGCGATATTGTAAGCGGTGACTTTTTATGGCTCAAACATCATAATAATGATATTTATCTTGCTGTTGCAGATTGTACAGGACATGGTGTTTCCGGTGCTTTTATGAGTGTTTTGGGTATCTCATTACTCAACGAAGAAATTCATCATATAATTGATAAAGGTATAAATATTAACACCGGAGAAATATTAGATAATCTCAGATTAAGATTAAAAGATGCTTTGCGCCAAAGATCCATTAATGATAAAAAAGACGGACTAGATATATAATTAGTAAAAATCAACAAAAGTGAAAAAAAATTGCAATTTTCAGCTGCCTATAATAATGCCTACCTGTTTGAAGGAACTGATTTAAAAATTCTTGAAGCCGACAGAATGCCTATATCAATTCATTTAAGAGAAAAAAAGTTTAAAACTATTGATATACATTGGTCAGATACTATAAAGCTTTATCTTGCTACAGATGGTTTTCAGGATCAAATTGGTGAAAACAGCGGGCGAAAATATTTCACTAAACGATTTCGTAAACTTTTAATGAATATATCAAGCTTAAGTTTTTCGGAGCAAAAGAAATATCTTGAAAAAGAGTTTCAGATGTGGAAAGGAAATAAAAAACAAATTGACGATATACTTATTGTTGGTATTGAAATTTAGCACCGTGTGTTTATAAGTTTTCAATAATATAATCAGCTACAGCCTTGCTACTCAACAATGAAATATGATCTTCTTTCTCAAATATTTTTCGTTCTACTTTTGTAAAAATATTCGTATTTAACTCATTACTTGCTGCACTATCACTTCCTACCAAACCATCACCAAAATAGGTATTAAATATTTTATTTTTACCTAAAGTTCCGGCAATTAAGAAATATTTTACACCGGGCAAAGGTCGAACTTTTATTTTTTCCTGCCGCTTTTTATGTACATCAAGCCAATCTTCATCAGTTAAATAAGCGTAAGCCAAATCTTTAATACCATTGCTTCTGATATCTAAAAATTTACTAATTAATTCATCTTTTGAAATATCTGCTTTTTTAAATAATTCATTAACAAAATCAGCCGTTTGTGCCAAATATGAACCTTTATTAGGCACGCCGATTAAAAATATTTTTTTTACTAATCTTGTCCATTCCTGTCTTTGAATACCGGCATAATATCCTGCACTTCGCGTAACAAGTCCTCCCATGGAATGACCAATCAAGTTTATTTCTGAAACTTCTTTTTTATAAATTGATGAAAAATGTTCTAATAAATTACTCAATGCCCGACCGTTCTCCGAAATATGCAAGCCGGTATTATATCGAAGATATAATACTGAATACTTTTCATTGATTTCCAATAAATCACCAATTTTAGGAACGGATTGATTCTCCGTTTTCTTCCACATCCTCTCATCGCCAAACAATCCGTGTATCAGTATGCCAATTTTTCCTTTGTAGCTTGAAAAATCATAGATATTTCCCAATTCACGCACAGCAACATCCTTGTTGTCATATCTGAACGACATTTTTATAGCACGCGGATCATTGCTTTCCTCCAACAAATGCCCTGCAAAGCCATTTAGTACAGGCAATAATTTATCATTTATTTTGCTTTGCGTATCTTTTAACAGATTTTCAGAAAATTCATTAATATTTTTTAATGCACTATCTTTTAACTCTATAAAATTAAGATGCTTACCAAGCCATTCGTTCAAATTAAATTTATGCTTTATTTTGTCAGGCATAGTTTCTTTTTAAAACAATATGTAAAGATATAAAGAAAAATGGTGTACATAATAATTTGCACACCATTTATTAAACAATCCAACAAAATCAAAAAAGAGTACTACTGGTTTTCCGGTCTTAATTTACGTACCGCTTGTCCGGCTTGCCACATCTCCGAATTATGCAATTCTTCCAATTCTTTTTCTAACTTTACACGATAATCCGGCTGGCTGTTTGAGTCAATAGAGCGTTGTGCTTCATTTCCGGCAGCTACTTCTTTATATAATTCTTCAAAAACCGGCTTTGTAGCATCACGGAATTTTTTCCACCAATCAAGAGCACCTCTTTGGGCTGTTGTTGAACAATTTGCATACATCCAATCCATACCGTTTTCGGCAACCAAAGGCATCAAACTTTGTGTAAGTTCTTCAACCGTTTCGTTAAATGCTTCGGAAGGAGAATGACCATTGGCACGAAGCACATCATATTGAGCTGCAAAAATACCTTGGATTGCTCCCATTAAAGTACCGCGCTCACCGGTCAAATCGCTAAATACTTCACGCTGGAAAGTGGTTTCAAAAAGATAACCGGAACCTACTCCAATACCCAGTGCTACCACACGTTCCCATGCCCTACCGGTAGCATCTTGAAAAATTGCATAGCTTGAATTAAGCCCGCGCCCCTCTAAAAACATTCTGCGCAAACTTGTTCCCGAGCCTTTTGGAGCAACCAAAATCACATCCACATCTTTGGGTGGAATAATATTGGTTCGTTCTTTATAGGTAATTCCAAAACCATGCGAAAAGTATAATGCTTTTCCGGCAGTTAAATGTTTTTTTACCGTTGCCCAAACGGCAATTTGTCCTGCATCAGAAAGTAAATATTGAATAATTGTCGCTTTTTCCAATGCTTCTTCAATTTCAAATAAAGTTTCACCGGGCACCCAGCCGTCAGCCACCGCTTTGTCCCAGGTTTTCGATTCTTTTCTTTGACCAATAATTACATTAAACCCATTATCTTTCAGATTTAATGCTTGTCCCGGTCCTTGAACACCATAGCCTATTACAGCAATGGTTTCGTTTTTTAATACTTCCAATGCTTTTTCCAAAGGAAACTCTTCACGTGTTACCACGTTTTCTTCAACTCCTCCAAAATTAATTTTTGCCATTTTTAAAATTTAGTTATTGTTATTAATGAATTTTTTTAAAACCTAAAAATCTAAAATGAAATCGTTATGAAGTTTTGAAAGTTTGTCAGCCTACCGGCTGATGTGCGTTAATATTGATAAGCGCAGTAAAAAATTTTGAAGCGTAGTTACCCCTACGGTGAAAAATTTTGAAACGAGCATTGTCAATAGTGGCGTGCAATTCAAAACTGGAATAGATTTTCAATTTGGGTTTTTAGGTTAAATATAATCATATGCTTCTTCTTTCTCTTTCAGATGATCGTCCAAAGGTTTCATAGGTTTTGCCATAGCTACCCGCCCTGAACGGATAAATTGCAGTACACCAAATGGCTGCAATTCTTTTAAAAGATTTTGAGTATCCGTCTTATGTCCGGTTTTTTCAATTAAAATATAATCTTCCTTAATATCCAAAACCCGCGCATTATGATTGCGAACAATTTGTTCCAAATTAATGCCTGATTTAATTGCCGAAATTGGCAATTTATACAATGCCAACTCCTGATGGATTATTTCACTGTCTTCATAAACAAAGACTTTAAAAATACCGATAATCTTCTCTAATTGTTTGGCAACTTTGCGTACTAATTCTTCGGTCATTTTAATTACAATCGTAAAAGTATAAACATCTTTAATTTTCGATTCCGAAGCAGTAAGGCTCCTTATATTAATATGTCTCCGCGTAAAAACAACCGAAATATGATTTAATAAGCCAATATTGTTTTCCGTAACAATAATTAATGTATATAATTTTTCTTCCATTTTTAAAATTTTAAGGTTTAAGAATCATTTCAGAAACAGCAGCACCTGCAGGTACCATAGGAAAAACATTTCCTTCCTTTTCTACTTCAACAACCAGCAAATATGCCGTATCCGAATCCAGCATTTCTGATAAAGCACCATCAAGTTCCGCTCTTTCTTGAACTTTTCTTGATTTTAATCCAAAACCTTCGGCGATTTTCACAAAGTCAGGATTATGCATGGTGGTACAAGCATAGCGCTTATCAAAAAAGAGTTGTTGCCATTGCCGTACCATTCCTAAAAAGTTATTGTTGAGCAATACAATTTTAACAGGAATCTTATAATGCCATAATGTAGCCAGCTCCTGAATGGTCATTTGAAAACCACCGTCTCCTACAAAAAGAATAACACCCCTGTCTTTACCGGCAATTCCGGCACCCACTGCGGCAGGCAATCCAAATCCCATAGTACCTAAACCGCCTGACGTAATAATACTCTTTGGCTTTAAAAACTTATAATAGCGCGCAGCCATCATTTGATGCTGCCCTACATCCGTTACCACAATCGGGTCTCCTTTGGTCATTTCCGAAACGCGATGAACTACTTCTGCCATTCGTAAAGCCTTACCTTTGGGGGCAATATTGGGTGCAATTATTTCATCTTGTTCAACTTTATCCAAATCTTTAAATTCGTTCAACCATTCCTCAAAATTATTTTTTTGAACTAAAGAAATTAATTTTTCCAAAGCCTTTTTCGCATCAGAAACAACCGCCACTTTGGTTTTAATATTTTTATCAATTTCAGCAGCATCAATATCAATATGAATTACTTTGGCATTTTTTGCATATTTACTAGTATCACCTGTAACACGGTCGTCAAAGCGCATACCAATGGCAATAATTAAATCAGCCTCATTAGTTTTAATATTGGGCGCATAATTCCCGTGCATACCCAGCATACCCACAAACAGCGGATGTTTACTTGGGAAGGCAGTTAATCCGAAAAGCGTAGCTGCCACAGGAATTCCTGTTTTATTTACAAAAGTTTCCAGTTCTTTTTCAGCTCCTGAAATGGTAATTCCCTGTCCGGCTAAAATCAGCGGTTTTTTTGCATTGTTGATTAAATTTGCCGCTTCTCTTACTTTCTCCATATCAATTTTAGGATAAGGATAATAGCCGCTAATGCGTTCAACTTTCTGATAACTGAAATTTTCAATACTGCTCAATAGAGCATCTTTGGTAATATCCAACAATACCGGTCCCGGTCTTCCTGAACAAGCAATATAAAAAGCTTTGGCGAAAGCCAGGGGTATTTCCTCTGCCTTGGTAATTTGATAATTCCATTTAGTTACCGGCATGGAAATTCCAATCATATCAGTTTCTTGAAAAGCATCAAAACCCAAAAGATTTGAAGTTACCTGTCCTGTAATACATACCAAAGGGGTAGAATCAATTTTTGCATTGGACAATCCGGTTACCAAATTGGTAGCTCCCGGTCCTGATGTTGCAAAAACAACACCCACTTTTCCGGATATTTTAGCAAAAGCTTCCGCAGCATGAATAGCTCCTTGTTCATGACGGGTTAGTATATGCTCAATTTTTTTGCCGTTTTGATATAATGAATCATACACAGGCATAATTGCACCACCCGGATATCCGAAAACCAAATCAACACCCTCAGCTAATAAAGAGCGGATTACAGCATCAGAACCACTTACCTTTTGGGTAGCGGGTGCTGCCGTTTTTTCTTTAGTTGTTTGCGTTAATGTTGCCATAAGCAAAGTTTTTTAATAAATAATTTAGTTGTGTTAATTGTTTAAATAAATATAATAAACTTATTATTAGCTTGTTGCAATACTAATAATACTGATTATCCTAATCGATAAGCCGTACGGCACCCTTATCGGCTGACGAAACCGTAAGCGCATAAGCTTTTAAGGATTTTGAAACTTTCCGGTTTCTTCCTATTGGTTTATATGCTTCCTTGCCTTTCTGTTCTTCTTCTAATTTTCTTTTCTGCATTTCCTCATCAGAAATTAATACATTAATTTTTCGTTCGGGAATATTAATTTCAATGATATCACCTTCTTTTATCAGTGCAATTTCACCTCCGGCAGCAGCTTCAGGTGAAACATGCCCGATAGACAAACCTGAAGTTCCGCCGGAAAATCTTCCATCGGTAATTAAAGCACATTCTTTTCCTAAGCCTTTTGACTTTAGATAGGATGTAGGATAAAGCATTTCTTGCATTCCGGGTCCGCCTTTTGGTCCTTCGTAGCTAATCACTACCACATCGCCGGCAATTATTTTATCATTTAAAATTGCATTTACAGCCGCATCTTGCGAATGAAAAATACGTGCCCTGCCTTTAAATTCCCATATAGATTTATCCACACCTGCTGTTTTTACAATACAACCTCCTTGGGCAATATTTCCAAATAAAACAGCTAAGCCGCCGTCTTTGCTATAAGCATGTTCAATATCACGAATACAACCACCGGCTCTGTCTAAATCCAGTTCTTTTTCAATGGTTTCTTGCGAAGCAAGTTTTAAATTTCGACCGGTATGGGCAGCCCCGCTTTTTGCATTATCAAAAGCTTCGTCAATTGCTGTAGCCCTTTTAATATCATATTTATCCAGTGCTTCTTTAAGCGTAGGAGTATCTACACGATATACCTCTGTGTTTAACAAACTTCCTTTATCAAGTTCACCGAGTATCGACAAAATACCCCCTGCTTTATTCACATCTTCCATGTGATAATGTGAGCTGGGTGCCACTTTACAGATGTTTGGGACTTTGCGCGAAAGTTCATCAATATCGTTCATCGAAAAATCAACTTCGGCTTCATTGGCAACTGCCAAAAGATGCAAAACCGTATTGGTGCTTCCTCCCATGGCAATATCCAAAGTCATGGCATTCATAAAAGCCTTTTTCGTTGCAATACTTCTTGGCAAAACAGTATCATCGCCTTTATAATAATGCCTTACGGTAATTTCCATTAATTGTTTTGTCGCTTTTTCAAATAAGCTCAACCTGCTTTTATGCGTTGCCACAATGGTTCCGTTTCCGGGTAATGATAAACCCAGTGCTTCGGTAAGTGAATTCATGGAGTTTGCCGTAAACATACCAGAGCATGAACCGCATGTAGGACATGCATTTTGTTCAATTTCAGCAATTTGGTCGTCTGAATAAGACTCATCCACAGCCATAACCATTGCATCCACCAAATCAATTTTTTGCTCGCCAAAATTACCCGCCTCCATAGGTCCTCCCGATACAAAAATCGTAGGAATATTCAAACGCATAGCAGCCATCAGCATACCGGGCGTAATTTTATCACAATTACTAATGCAAATCAAGGCATCTGCTTTATGCGAATTGCACATGTATTCAACACTATCGGCAATAATTTCACGCGAAGGAAGTGAGTACAACATGCCATCGTGCCCCATAGCAATCCCGTCATCAATGGCAATTGTATTAAACTCAGCGGCAAAATATCCGCTTTTTTCGATAATTGATTTGATGTATTGCCCTACTTGATGCAAATGTGCATGTCCGGGGATAAATTGTGTGAAAGAATTAGCTATGGCAAAAATGGGTTTACCAAACTGACTGTCTTTAAGTCCGTTTGCGCGCCAAAGGCTTCGAGCTCCAGCCATACGTCTCCCCTTGGTGCTTTCATCGCTACGTAATGGATTGTTCATTTTTTTAGTTGTTGCGTTAATAAAAAATTATATCCACTATACAAAAAACGCCATTCCCGGGAGAATGGCGCTTAACTGTATTATATGTTTTATCACATCATTCTCCCTGTTTGCATTTTTTGTAAAATGCTAATCACGATGAGAATGACTATGACTTGAAATTTTTGCATATCTTTGCATCATTTTGACAGGGTAAAAATAGGAGATATATTTTTAAAAATACAAAAAAATCATTAAAAAAAATCAATATTTTTTATAATACATTGATAATCAGCAATGTTTTATCTATTTTTTTATTAAATGATAAATAATAAATTCATAGTTTTTCTCTATTTATTCTGTAAAAATCATTTATAAACGAACTATTTAAAGTAAGAATATAATTTTTATGTCGAAAAAAAGTTTACAAATACTATTTTTTATTACCGTAGGCATTGTAGTTTTTGCCTTTTTCTATTTTGATTTGTACAATACACTTAGGATTGAACATATTGAAACGGTGAAACAATATTTTTTAAGTCTTGGAGTCTTAGCTCCGGCTTATATGATTATACTCTACATTCTTTTTAATTTAGCTGCTATTCCCCGTGTATTTTTCACTATATTTTCGGGTTATATTTTTGGATTGTTTTATGGATTTTTATTTGCATGGTTAGCCACTATTGCCGGTTTAATAGTAACTTTTATCAGCATAAGATATTTATTTAAAGAAAAATTTGTTGAAAAGTTTGGCGAAAAACAATTGGTTGAAAAATTAAATAAATTAATTGAACAAGGCGGTTTTTTAATGGTGGTTTTTCTTAGAGCTATATATATAGTGCCTTCATCAGTTCTAAATTATTCATTTGGTTTTACCAAAATCAAAACGCTCACTTATTTAATTGCTTCGGCAATAGGTTTTATTCCTGTTGTATTTATTAATGTTTATGCTGGTTATGAAATAAATAAAAACATAACTTCTTCCGGTGCGTTTGATTACACCCAACTTATTGCACCGGCAATAGTAATGGTATTTGTATTTTTTTTAATCAAGTTTTTATTAAAAAAATTCAAGCTTACAGGCTTATTAAAAAGCCTGTAAATCATGTAATTTTTTATAAGCACCGTCTTTTTTCAAAAGTTCTTCGTGATTTCCTCTTTCTAAAATACGTCCTTCGTACATTACACATATTTCATCGGCATATTTAATGGTTGACAAACGGTGTGCAATTACAATAGAAGTACGGTTTTTCATCAGTTTGGTTAAAGCATCTTGCACCAATCGTTCCGATTCGGTATCTAATGCAGAAGTTGCCTCGTCAAGAATCAAAATAGGTGGATTTTTCAAAACTGCACGCGCAATGCTTAATCGCTGACGCTGTCCTCCTGAAAGTTTACTTCCTCTATCGCCAATATTGGTTTGGTAGCCTTCGGGCGTTTCCATAATAAAATCATGAGCATTGGCAACTTTGGCAGCTGCTTCTACTTCTTCTTGACTCACATTATCGATTCCAAAAGCTATATTATTGAAAATAGTATCGTTAAATAAAATAGGTTCCTGATTTACATACCCCATTAAAGCTCGAAGGTCTTTTAATTTTAAATCTTTTATGGAAATTCCATCTATTTTAATTGTTCCGGTTTGAATATCATAAAAGCGTGGTAATAAATCAACTAAAGTTGATTTACCCGAACCGGATTGTCCCACTAAAGCTAAGGTTTTTCCTTTGGAAACATTTAAGCTAATATTTTTTAAAACTTCATTCTCAGCATATTTAAAACTTACATTTTCATAGATAATTTCGTTTTTAAATTCTTGAATGGGTAATGCATTTGGTTTTTCGGTAATAGCAATTTTCGTATTTAATACATCGCTGATACGGTTCATTGCAGCCAATCCTTTTTGAACACGGTAATATCCGGTAGTAACTTTTTTTGCAGGACTAATTATTTGTGAAAAAATGCCTATATAACCAATAAACATCTCGGGAGACATGCTATTTTCTTCACCTAAAACCATTTTACCTCCATAATATAACACAATTACCAATGTGGCAACTCCCAGAAACTCACTCAAGGGTGAAGCTAAATAATCTCGTCGATATACACCATTCATGACTTTGGTGTAGCTATCGTTTTCGCGAATAAATTTTTGTTCTACTTTTTTTTCAGCATTAAAAGCCTTTATTATTCGCAAGCCGCCAATAGCTTCCTCCATATAACTTAGCAGGTTTCCCATTAGTTTACGTGCTTCGGCTGAGGAACGCCGAAGAGTTTTACCAATTTTACCAATGATGTATCCACTTATTGGTAATAGTATCAGTACAAACAAGGTTAATTGAGGGCTCATAAAAATTAAAGAGCCGAAAAATATCAAAATTAAGACAGGGTCACGAAATAACATTTCAATAGAAGCTAATGCTGAATACTCAAATTCCTGAGCATCAGTAGTCATTCTGGAAATAATATCTCCTTTACGTTCTTGACTAAAAAATCCGAGATGTAAATTTAATACCTTTTTGTAAATTTTGTTACGAATGTCTTTTACAATACCATTACGTAAAGGCGACATATAAAAATTAGCCAAGTAAGTAAACAAATTTTTAAGTAAAACACTTATCAAAATAAAGATACTAACAGTTAATAAAGCCCTAATCTCGCCATCTTTAATGATTATTTGACTTAAATAATAATTAAAGCTGTCCAATAATACTTTTGAATTAAACGCAAACTCCGGTTTTTGAAGTACTAATTTTTCCGGACTAAACAAAATGCGCAAAAAAGGCATTAACAATGTGAGTGAAAATAATGAAAATATGGAACCAAATATATTAAAAACAATATTCAGTATTGCATTAAACTTGTAGGGTTTAATATACGGAATGACAATTTTTATAAACTCTCTCATATGTTTTATAAATTTCTTATCTTTGCTTGCTTAAATAAAACGCCAAAAATAATGATATTAATTTAAATTATTGTGCATAATAAAAGAAAAAACAAAGCATTTGAAGATAATCCACGGAGTATAAAATATTATGTAAAAAAATACTTACTTGACAATAGCGATAAATTCAAAAACAAAAAAATAATTGATTTTCCGGCAGGAAATGGTATTACATCAAAATTGATAAAAAAAATAGGAGCAATTCCGGTAGCAATGGATTTGTTTCCCGAATATTTTGAATTAGAGGTAGTTAATTGTATCAGAGCTAATGTAATGAAAGGTTTACCTCTGGATGATGAGTTTGGTGATGCGTTAATTTGTCAAGAAGGAATTGAACATTTCAGCGACCAATTTTATGCTTTAATAGAATTTAACAGAGTACTGAAAATGAATGCAAGCCTATTAATTACAACACCTAATTATTCTAATCTTCGTTCCAAATTAAGCTATTTCTTATCAGAAAGTGAACGCTATAATTCTATAATGCCTCCTAATGAATTAGACAGTATTTGGATGAACAATCAAGAAGTAAACAGTGATATTTATTTTGGACATATTTTTCTTATTGGTATTCAAAAACTTAGAGTTCTTGCAAAATTAGCCGGGTTTAAGATAAAAAAAGTTTATCCAAGCATGCTCAATACCAATTCATTGGTTCTATTTCCATTTTTTTATCCTTTTATATTCCTGTCAAACTGGATTTCATATAGAAAAAACTTAAAAAAAAATAAAGATTATAATTTAGCGATTAAATCAAAGGTTTATAAAGAAATTTTTCGATTAGCAATAAACCCGCGAATATTAATTTCCGGTAGTTTAATGGTTGAGTTCGAAAAAGAAGAAGATTATAAAAATGTAAGTAAAAGTTTAAGAAGTAAACACAAAAATTTTGGATTAACCTAATTTATTAACTGTTAATTTCAGTATATTTGCAGATAATCCAAACCAATTAGTATCAACACTAAAATTAAACTCGTGAAAATAGCATTAGAATTTCTTTTTTATTTAAGCATTGTTGTTGTCATTTATCTTATTATTCGAATTATTTTTGGATTAGGACAAAAAACAGTTTCTATAAAAAAGATTAACAAACTTTTTAAAAAGATTGATAAAAAATACGAACACTTTATTGAAAAGAAAGTGAAAAATGTATTTTTAGACAAAGAAAATTATAAAACAGAAATTAATAAACTGGCTGATTTATGTTTGACGGTACTAAAACCTGAGATTGACGGTATATATGCATTAGTAAGGTTAAAAGCAAAGCCGGACAGCGGTATCAATTTTTCATCGAAGTATTTTGCAGGCGTTATTGCCCTAACCGAAGCATTAATGCTGCGCGATACAAAAAAATATAAATTAACGCAAAAAGACTTTGAAGACTTTATCCAAGCATTTAAAACCAATATTGTTTCCGATATTACCGAAAGGGCATATATTAATGAATTGGATGAATGAGTTTGGTCTAAAAAGGTAGATATTTAGACTCAGTTTATGTATAGTTACCTTAAATATTATCAAGGATTATTTTCTCTTGCATATTCAAGTACATATTTCCAATCCTCTGCATAATAATCTTTTACAGCCTCTAAATCTTTGGGGTCAATAAGCGGCTCGCTGCCAAACCATGACTCGGGTATAATTTTAGCTGCATACAAAGTTGAGTATCGAATCATATTGGTATAAAAACGTTTTAACTGGTATAAAAATGGTGATTTTATATTATCCTTTCGCACACTGATGATTTTAGACACCGCTTTTAAGGCTTTCAATTGTTTCTCACTGTATGATTTATGTTTGCTTTTTAAATTTACTTTTGTCTTGTCATATTTCACGCCCATTATTCCTGCTATGTAATCAAAAAAAGCCATTGGATCTTTTCTTAAATCATCATAAAACAATACAACAGGCTTTTTATTAAAAAGTTTTTCAACCGTTTTAATATATGCCGAAAAATCCAAATCTTTTTTCGTAAATATCCCTTTATCATTTTTTAAATCAAAAAACTCAGTAAAAGGAATTGTATGCCCGTTTTTAAAAAAGCGCCGGTATTGTGATGCTATCCAGCTATCTTGTCTTCGGAACACAATAAAAATTTGTATGTCAGGATATTTCGGTGCAAATCTTTTTAATTCACTTTCAAACTGTTGGTCAAATTCTCTTGAAATAAGTACCTTTTCTTTATCCGTACCGGTAAGAATATCAAAAACTTTGTTGTAGCGATACATTCTGTGAATGTATTCCACATTTTCAAAAAGTGGGAAAACCCTCTCCTGAAGGTAGGTGCTGGCTGTTTTACTCAAACCAACGTGAAAATATATTTGCTTAGCTAATGTTTGGCTCATTGCATATTATTTAAAAGTAGTAACAAAAAACACAGCGGCAAAGGTATTTATTTCTAATTATTACACAAATACGATTTTTACTTTAAAATAAATTCTTAAAATACTCAAACTGTTTCTGCAAACCGTTCACAAAGGTGTTCAATATCATCTTTACGCGCCAAACGATTTAGCCACATTTTTGGAATAGAATCTAAACCAAAAGCCAAACCGGCTAATCCTCCGGCAATTGCTCCGGTGGTATCGGTATCATGTCCTAAATTTACTGCTTTTA
>JAKIUH010000411.1 GCA_021647685.1 Bacteroidales bacterium | reverse complement strand
ATTATTGCGGATATTCATACACAAATACCGGAAAATGTCAATCATGCGGGAGTTCGGCAATTCGTACCCGCGGTTTTGGTACTGAAAAAGTAGAAGATGAATTAGCTGTAATGTTACCCCATGCAAAAATACGCCGGATGGATTTAGACAGTACTCAAGGAAAAAGAGCTCATGAACGGCTAATTCAAGAATTTGAAAGCGGACAAATCGACATACTTATTGGTACACAGATGGTTACAAAAGGTTTGGATTTTGATGATGTTCGTCTTGTGGGTATTTTAGATGCCGACCAGATGCTAAATTTTCCTGATTTTAGAGCTTATGAACGAAGTTTTCAACTAATGGCTCAAGTAGCAGGGCGTGCCGGCAGAAAAAATAAACGCGGAAAAGTAATTATTCAAACTTCACAAGCTAAAAATCCGCTGATTGAATATGTTGTAAAAAACGATTATCGCAGCATGTATCTTTCGCAAATTGCCGAACGAAAAATGTTTAAGTATCCGCCTTTTAACCGGTTAATTTACATAACATTAAAACACAAAGAGAAAATAACTTTAGATGCCGGTGCCAAAGTATTTGCCGATTGGTTGCGCCGCATACTTCCATATAATATACTAGGACCTGAATATCCAATAATTAACAGAACTCATAATTTATACTTGAAAAGCATAATTGTAAAGCTTGATAAAAGCGAAAAAAGCCGTTCTTTTAAAAAGAACAGCTTTTATTTAGCTCAAAAACTAAAAGAACACGAACGTTTTAAAAGTCTTCAAATAGTTTTTGATGTAGATCCACAATAAAAATATTTTATTTTCCTTTAAATTCGGGTTTTCTTTTTTCCATAAAAGCAGATACGCCTTCTTTAAAATCATCAGTACCGAAACTTTCACCAAAAACATCAACTTCTGTTTTAAATCCGTTTTTGTTTTTATTATAAAATGCATTAACCGTTTTAATAATACCGTTTATTGCCAAAGGCGATTTACTCATTATTTTTTTTAATATTTTTTTAGCCGTAGGAATTAATTCTTCCTGTGTAGTAACTGAGTTGACCAAACCCAATTCTTTAGCTCTTTGAGCATCAATCATGTCTCCGGTCATTAAAAGTTCCATTGCATTTCCCTTACCAATGAGCATAGGTAAACGTTGTGTTCCTGCATATCCGGGAATTAAGCCTAAATTTACCTCAGGCTGACCAAATTTAGCATTATCAGAAGCTATTCTAAAATGACAAGCCATTGCCAATTCTAAACCGCCGCCAAGCGCAAAACCATTAACGGCAGCAAGTATCGGTTTTTTAAATTTTTCAATTTTGCGAAAAGTACGGTGTCCATTTTTTGAAAGCTGCTTGGCTTGTTTTACCGAAAAATTTGAAAACTCTTTAATATCGGCACCTGCAATAAAAGCTTTTTCGCCGGAACCGGTAAACAAAATTGCTTTTACTTCATTGGTTTCATCGGCAAATTTCAGTACGCGATTAATTTCATTAAATGTTTCAATATTGAGTGCATTTAATTGTTTTGGACGGTTCAAAGTAATTGTTAAAATACCGTTTTCTAATTCTACCAATAAATTTTTATATTCCATAGTTTGATTTTTTATTTTTTAAAGCCTAAAATTAATCAATTAAGTACTATAATTAAAATTATTATTGTTTCACTTTTAACTTTTTCTCATTGGCATTTTTTATTAATGCTCTTGCCAGTACATAAACAGGGTCAATAAGGGGTGTTTCTTGAAAATATTTCCCCTGTAATGCTAATGGAATTTCCGTACAGCCCAAAATTAAGGCTTCGGCACCTTTATCAATAAGTGTTTGAGCAAAATTCTCAAATCGTATTTTCGCTTTTTCAGTTATAGGACTAAGCGCTTTGATACCCCACTCTAAATTATAAATCGTATCGTGCAAAGCTGCCTGCTCTTGTTTTTCTACTTCCAATATTTCTAAATCAAAAGTTTTTAATATATTGGAGTAAATACCGGCTTGTCTGGTTCCTGTTGTGGACATTAAACCTATTTTTTTTATATTTTTAAAATTATCTTTGATAAAATTACCGGTTTCTTCAATCATGTTTAAAATTTTAATGTCCGAATCATTTTGTTTTAAAATATTAGTAAAAATATTAAAAATTTCAGGAGCGTGAAATGTGTTGCAAGTTACACCACCAACAGCTGATTTTTTTTCAACTTTCAACATTTTATCCATTAGTAAAAAAGTTCTTGCCATACCTTCTGCCGGATTTTCATTAATTTTCCCTGTTAAATATTCGGTTCGGTCAGGAATATCTGGCGAACGGGACAAATGCCATATTTCAAAATGCTCTTGATCTTTACCACCGGTCAGCGTATTTTCGATAATTTTTTTGTGCAGTTCTACACCAGCCATTGGACCAACACCTCCGCCAATTAGAATAATTTTTTCGCTATTCATTTTAAAAATTTGTAAATTTACAATTTTGCAAACAAATATTTTATAATTTTATAATTTGATAAAAATTAATTTAAATATAAATATAATGAAGAATTTTGTATTATTGATTGTTTTATCGGCATTTGTTGTCTATAATGTAAAGGCACAGGAATTAAAGAATATCAAAAATGCAAGCGATTGTAAAAATGCAATTGAGGTGTCCACACTTTCAAAATTCGGTCCTACCGGTGCACCCAAAGAAGTAAAAATGAAATCTGCGGATAATCCCTTTGCGCAAGCTCAACATCCTGTTTGGTATAAATTTACGGCACAAAAAGCAGGAATGTTGCTTTTTGATGTTATCCCAATTGACCCAAACGATAATTACGATTTTTTGCTCTACAAAATTGAAAATAATAATTATTGTGCAGACATTAAATCAAATAAATTAAATCCTATTCGTAGCAATATGGCACGAACTGATTTGGCATTGCAAGGTAAAACAGGATTGTCTATTACCGGAAAGCCCGAATGCTATAGCAAAGGAATTGAAGTTCTAAAAGGAGATAAATTTATTCTTGTGGTTAATAATATGTATAAAGGCAAAGGGCACACGATTGTTTTTAAATACCTCGAGAATTTTATTGTAAAAGGAAATGTAGTTGATTATGAAACAAATGAGCCTGTAAAAGCACAAATTTTCTGGACAAATTTGCGCACAAACGAAACAACCTCTTCTACAAATACAAATAAACAAGGAAATTTTGAGTTAAAAGTAAGTGTTAGTACCGAAGCACATCGCTTTCCTAATTATTTGCTTTGGGCTTATGCTGATAAATATTATCTTGCCGATACGGTTATTGCTTCGCGCAGTGTTGAGCGCTTGGAAACCAGTAGTTTTAATTTTAAAATCCATAAACTGAAAAAAGGCAATAATGATTTTCTCCCTAAAATATTTTTTGCTCCCAATGCAACCGATATTAATACAAAATCCTTTGCTGATTTAGACCGTATTTATCGTTTAATGGTTCAAAATCCTGAATTAATGATTACTCTTGAAGGGCATTCAAACGGTTTTTATCCGAGTAATGATGTGGATAAAGCATTATCAGAAGACCGAGCCGAAAAAGTTAAGGAGTGGTTGGTAAAAAAAGGGATTGATGCAAATCGTATTAAAACACGTGGATTGGGCAGTAATAAAATGATTTATCCGTATGCTGAGAATGAAGAGCAAGAAAGTGCTAACC
>JAKIUH010000410.1 GCA_021647685.1 Bacteroidales bacterium | reverse complement strand
TTTTTGATTTAAAGAAAAACAAAGAAGAGAAACTGAAAATTATACCCTTTGCCGTGATGGATGTTGGATTAAAAGATTATAATGGGTACAATACTTTACAAGCAGAAGAAAAAATTAAAAAAATTATTAAAAATGTGAAAAAGGTAAACGGATTATTTGTAAGTTTATGGCATAATGAAAGTCTTGGCACAAAAAAGCATTGGGAAGGCTGGAAAAATATTTATGAAAAAATGATTGAATTTGCACTAAATCCTGATGGAAATTAAATATCTGAAACAAAAGGAAATTGATGTAAAAAAATGGGACAAATGCATTTCCGGTTCAATAAACGGACTGGTATATGCCTATTCATGGTATTTGGATGTAGTTAATGAAAATTGGGAAGCACTCATCTACGGTGATTATGAAATGGTGATGCCACTTACCAACAATCGCAAATTCGGTATTAATTATTTATACCAACCTCCTTTTACTCAGCAGCTTGGCATATTTTCATTAAAACAACTCTCCGAAGAAATTGTTCGTGAATTTATTGATGCAATACCTGAGAAATACAAATTTATAGAAATAAACCTGAATAAATTTAACCTTATATCTGCCCAAAAAAATCTTAAAGTTGAACAAAAAATTACCTATGAGCTGGAGTTAATACGTGATTATGAAAATATTTTCCGGCATTATAAAAAAAATGCCATAAGAAACATTAGAAAAGCTACAAAAAATAAAATTTCTGTTGTACAGGGATTACAGCCTAATCAAGTCATTAATTTAATAAAATCAAGCGGAAACGTACAAGGATACACCGAAAAAGAAATAGCAATTATCCGCAGATTAATAGCTGCTTCCGCTCGAAAAAGTTCAGGACTTTTATATGGAGCGTATTCACAAAACAACAGTCTTTGTGCTGCTGGTTTATTTGTTTATTCAAACAGCAAAGCATGTTTTATTTTATCGGTTGCCAATGAGGAAGCCAAACAAACCGGAGCCATGTTTTTGTTGGTTGATGAGTTTATCAAACAATTTGCTTCGCGCAATATGATTTTAGATTTTGAAGGCTCAATGATCGATGGAATTGCTCGCTTTTATGCAGGATTTGGTGCAAAAGCATACAATTATCCGGCAATTAAAATTAATAATTTATTTTTCCCATTAAGATTATTTAAAAAATGATTAAATTATTGAACAAAGAAAACTCAATACTTAACCGCTTTATTGCAGAATTACGAGACGTAAATATTCAAAAAGATAAAATGCGTTTTCGGCAAAACATGGAGCGTATTGGCGAAATATTTGCTTACGAAATAAGCAAAAACTTGAATTACAAACAAGAACAAATTACCACACCCCTTGGAACGTCCGAAATGATGCTCCCTGAAGATAAAATTGTATTAGCCACCATATTGCGTGCAGGACTACCACTTCACCAAGGACTGCTCAATTACTTTGACCGTGCTGAAAATGCTTTTATATCTGCATTTCGTAAATACCGTAAAGAGGGTGGTTTTGATATTCAATTCGGTTATTTATCTTCTCCATTAATTGATGATAAAATTCTAATACTTTCCGACCCCATGTTGGCATCAGGCTCATCAATGGTATTAGCTTATCAAAGTATGCTTGAAAAAGGAAAACCTTTACATACTCATATCGTAACCACTATTGCAAGTAAAGAAGGTGTTGAATATACCAAAAGGCATATACCGGAAAAAGATTTTACCCTGTGGGTAGGAGCCTTAGATGATGAACTAACAGCAAAAGCCTATATTGTTCCCGGATTGGGTGATGCCGGTGATTTGGCTTATGGAGCAAAAGAGTGAATTTGGCTAATTAGTTATTGGTTTATTGGATGAAACGTTCAAATGTCCTGCAGGGCGATTTGAAGTTTTTAAAACTTTTGAAAGTCCAACGGACTTCAAAACGCTTTTGTATAAAACAAAAACCACCGACCCAATAAGAATTTGAGCCAATCATAAAAGTAAATTTTACGAAGTAAAAATCTGTGCTAATCAGTGTAATCTGTGGAAAAAAATAATAAAACATCCACAGATTACGCAAATTCTCGCAGATAAAAATAAGGTTTATGCAATCAGCGGATAGGATAAAAAATTTCTGCGTAAATCCGATTAATCTGCCGATAAAAAATTGTTTGTATTCCGCACCTGTCTTTGTGCTTGTTTGTGCGATAATTAATAGTCATCAGGCTTTGCCCAATGCTATAATCTCATACTTTTGGTACTAAAAAGGGCTTATTTTAAGCCCTATTTTATATATCAGTTTGTATTGATTATCAGTATGATAATGATATGTGTATCAGCTATTCTGAGTTTGTTGAAACGTTCAAATGTCCTGCCGGACGATTTGAAATTTTGTTATGGAAATAACCTTCCGTACATTCTTGGGAAAGGAATGGTTTCACGAATATGTTTAATTTTACAAATCCATGCTACCATACGCTCTAATCCTAAACCAAAGCCTGCATGGGGCACCGAACCAAATCTGCGTAAATCCAAATACCATTCAAAAGCCTCCATGGGTAATTTATGTTCGTGAATTTTTCCGACCAATAAATCCAAATCAGTTTCGCGCTCGCCACCTCCAACAATTTCTCCATAACCCTCGGGTGCTAATACATCAACACCTTTTGCCAAATCCGGATTTTCTTCATCACGTTTCATATAAAATGCTTTTACCTCGTGCGGCCAATTATAAACCATTACGGGTAAATCAAACATACGTGTTAAAACAGTTTCGTCAGAACCTCCCAAATCATTACCATATTTAAAGTTTTTTGCCGATTCAACCCATTGCGGAATCACACGTTTACGCTCTTCCAAATCTTTGATTTCATTTTTAAGTGTATCAATTTTATTTTGCAGATAATTTCGCTTTCCTTTTTTAACTCCGCCTTTGATTTCTTTCTCCACATCTTCAATAGCCTGATGATTTTCTTGAATTTTTTGTAAAACTTCTTTCAAATCATTTTCCAAAGTTTCAATGGTTGTTTTTCCGTTTACTTTTTCTTCACCACGCAATATCCGAACTGCTTGGTCATAAGTTAAACGTGGAAATTTTTCACCGGCTATTTTGTCAAAAATAGCTGTATCACGTTCTAAAATTGAAAATTCGAAAGAACTTTGTTCTTTAACGGTTTTAACAATGTATTTAATGAACTTTTCAATCAAGTCCATGTTCATTTCATTATTATAAAATGCCATTTCAGGCTCAATCATCCAAAACTCGGCAAGGTGCCGTGTAGTGTTGGAATTCTCCGCACGAAAAGTAGGCCCGAAAGTGTAAATTTTGGATAAAGCCAATGCTGCCAGCTCTCCTTCAAGCTGTCCCGAAACTGTAAGGTTCGCCGACTTGCCAAAAAAATCTTTTTTGTAATCCACTTTTCCGTCATCCGTTTTAGGGACGTTTTCCATATTCAGCGTGGTAACCTGAAACATTTCACCGGCACCTTCCGCATCCGAACCCGTAATAATCGGTGTGTGTATGTTATAAAAGTTCCGTTCATTAAAAAAATTGTGAACAGCAAAAATCATTGCATGCCGTACGCGTGCAATAGCGCTGAAAGTACTGGTACGATAACGCAAATAGGCCTTCTCACGCAGAAACTCCAGGCTGTGCTTTTTAGGTTGCAGCGGATATTCGTCCGGAT
>JAKIUH010000018.1 GCA_021647685.1 Bacteroidales bacterium | reverse complement strand
GCACCCTTAATCAAAGAGTCGCCTTTAAATATCGAATGTAAAGTAAAACAAATCATTCCTTTGGGTACACACCATATGTTTATTGCCGAAGTAGTTGCCGTAAATGCCGATGAAAGCTTGATTGACAAAGAAACCGGAGCTTTCAAACTAAGTAGTGCCGGATTAATTTCATATGCCCATGGATTTTATTATAAACAAGGTACAGAAATAGGAAAATTTGGCTTTTCGGTTAATAAAAAAAATCGTTGGAGAAAAAATAAAAAGAAGTAGAGTTATTAGAATTCTACTTTTTGTATATGTGAAGAGAATTTTTTCTTTTAACTTATCCTTAAAGAGTTCTGAAATTTGCAGACAACACCTTTTTTGATAAATTTGAACAGATAAAAAATTATTCCATGAAGTTTCCATTCTTAAAGCATGAAAAAAGTACTTTATCAGCACAAAGATTCATAGACGCTAATGCAAAAAATTTCCGATTGATTTTCTTTGCATTCATTGTTGGTTTGGTATCGGGCATTATTGGTTCCGTTTTTCGCTATTTACTTCAAAATATTGAAGTTTTCCGTGATAATTTGTACATTATTGTTGAAAAAGGCAATGTGTATAATTGGTTTTTCCCTATTTTAATAGGTATAAGCGGAGTAGCCGTATCTTTATTTTTAATAAAAAAATTTGCACCGGAAGCATCGGGTAGCGGAGTACAAGAAATTGAAGGAGCTTTGGATAATCTTCGCCCTTTGCGATGGAAAAAAGTAATACCTGTAAAATTTATTGCATCATTATTCTCGTTAGGAAGTGGGTTTTTGTTGGGTAGAGAAGGTCCCACCATTCAATTAGGAGCAAACATAGGGAAAATGATTAAAGATATTTTTAAACAAGCTGATGAGGAAAATAATCCCTTAATTTCAGCAGGGGCAGCAGCAGGTCTTGCAAGTGCTTTTAATGCTCCTTTTTCAGGAATAATTTTTGTAATTGAAGAGATGCACGGACATTTTAAACACAATTTTTTTTCAGTAGCTGCCATTATGCTAGCATCCGGAACTTCAGATTTAGTCTCAAGAGCATTAATCGGAGCAAATCCTGTCATAAAAATGACTCTTTTTAAAGCACCTGCACTGTCAAATCTTTGGTTGTTTATTTTTTTAGGAATTATACTAAGTTTTATCGGCTTTTTTTTCAATAAGCTGCTTATATTGTCCTTAGATTTTTTCAATAATTATAAAAAGAAACTATTACTTTTAAGCATAGTTTCCGGTGTATTAATTGCTGTAATAGGTATTTATAGCCCTGATATGATAGGCGGAGGATATAAGACAATAAGATTGGCTTTAGATAATTCATTTACTTTACAATTTCTATTAATTTTATTTCTGGGCAGGTTTATATTGACCATTTTCAGCTATGGTATTGGTTTACCCGGTGGGATATTCGCTCCTCTTTTAGCAATTGGAGTGCTTACCGGAATAATATTTGGAACTTTAACACAATACTATCTACCGGAAACCGTATCAAATCCGGGGATTTTTGCAGTTGCAGGAATGGCAGGAATATTTGCCGCAACTATAAGAGCTCCGCTTACCGGACTAATACTTGCTGTGGAAATGACTTCAAATTTTGAGTTAATATTGCCTTTAATTTTTACATCGGTTGCAGCTTCATTATTTACTACTGCTTTAGGCAATCAGCCTATTTATACAGTTTTATTGAACCGGACTTTAAAAAAGGCAAAAAAATAACATACTGATTACCAACCACATGTATTTAATTGCATAAATATTTTTCAAAATAAATTTGTGATATTATAAAATTATTCTAATTTTGACCAAATAGTTAAACTTAATAGTTAAATCATATGGTTAAAAAGAATGAAAAAATCAGATAAAGAAAATACCGAAGAAAAAATATTTAATGCTGCCAAAAAAGTATTTGTTAGAAAAGGCAGTGATGGTGCACGTATGCAAGAAATTGCCGATGAAGCAGGAATTAATAAATCATTACTACATTATTATTACCGGAGTAAAGACAAATTATTTGCAGCTGTTTTTGAATTTTTCGCCAGTAAGTTTTTCCCCGATATTTTTAATATATTTAATTCTGATGACGATATTTTTATCAAATTCGAGAAATTTATTCATGCCTATATTGATATGTTGAGTAAAAATCCTTTTATTCCTATGTTCATGCTTAATGAAATTAAAAAAGGAAATGCAAGTTTTGCCATTAAAGTAATATCCAGAGCAGGAGTAAATATAAAGGCTTTTGAACAACTAGTCGAAAAGGAAATAAAAAAAGGAAATATTAAAAATGTTAATCCTAAAAATTTAATAATAAATATGCTGGGCTTAATAATTTTTCCATTTATCAGCCGCCCCTTATTTGAAGTGCTCATTTTTGATAACAATAAAAATGCGGTGGATGAATTTTTAGCACAGCGTAAAGAAGAAGTGAGTACATTAATTATTAATATGTTAAAACCGGAGAAAACATTAAATTAATTTAAAATAAAATATACTTACTAATGAAGAAATTTGTATTAATAGTGTTTACGATTTTGTACGGCAATTTGTATGCGCAAGATACTCTTAATTTGCAATATTGTCGCCAACGAACAATAGCAACTTATCCGCTAAATAAAGATTTTGAAAACAATTTAAAAGCAAACAGACTCAAAATAAAAAATATCAAAACCATTTATTATCCGGTTTTGAACTTGACTGGGCAATATATTCATGTATCAGATGTTCCGCATTATGTATCGGACAACCCAATGTTGCAGATTCCTGTAATTGGAAACGACCAATATAAAATTATGCTGGAGGCAAAGCAGGTACTATTTGACGGCGGATTAACAAAAAAGCAAAAAACCTTAGAAGAAAGTACATTAGCCGTTCAAAATAAAAATACGAAAGTAAAACTTTATACACTAAACGAACAAATTAACGATGTATATTTTCTTATTCTACTGTTTCAAGAGCAAAAACGCTTATTGGAATTGACCAGGAAAACATTAAACGAACAACTGAAAATTGTTCAATCAGGGGTTAAAAACGGAGTATTATTACCCGGAGATGCCGATGTACTTACTGCCGAAATTTTAAAAACAGAACAGAATATTAGTGAATTAGATGCAGGAAAAAACAGCGGTTTGGAAATATTAGCCAATCTGATGGACACAACTATATCACCTGAAACATATTTAAAATTACCGCAAATTACCGCAGTTCCTGAAAACCCTGTAATTAAGCGTCCCGAATATGATTTATTCAGTGCTCAACAAAAACAATTGCAAAACTCTGCAGAATTAAATCAAGTAAAACGCTTTCCTTATATAGCAGCTTTTGGAACTTTTGGCTACGGTTACCCGGGACTTAATATGCTGCAAGATCAGGCAGATATAATTTATACATTCGGTTTAAATTTAAGCTGGACAATTTGGGATTGGAATAAAACGAAACGTGAAAAACAAATATTTGCCATTCAACAAGATATGGTTAATACTCAAAAAGAAGTTTTTAACAAAAATTTGCAAACAGCCATCAGTAAGGAAAAGAGCGAAATTAAAAAAATGAATGATTTATTAACAAAAGATGAAAAAATTATTGAGATACGACAACGTATCAGCAAAACAAAAGCATCGCAATTAAGAAATGGCGTTATTACATCCAGTGAATACATACGTGAACTTAATAATGAAACAATGGCAAAGGTAAATCGTAGCTTACACAAAATTCAACGATTACAAGCAATTGTAAAATATAATACATTGATTGGAAGATAGTTATATGATTTTAAAAAACAAAAAATTATGAGAGATTTCATCATTTTAGCGGGACTGCTATTTATTTTACAATCATGTGTCGGAAATAATGATAAAGCCGATGCATATGGAAATTTTGAGGCTGTTGAAACATTAATATCAGCAGAATCGACAGGGAAACTATTAAAATTTAATATAGAAACCGGTCAAAAATTAAATGCCGGAGATACAATAGGTTTAATAGATTCGGCTGTTTTAACAACAAAACTAAAACAATTGCAAGCCGTAAAAGAAGAAATTAATGCCAATTCAAAAGATGTACTTTCGCAAATCAAAGTGCTTGACGAACAAAAAAATGTTTTATTGATAGAAAAAAAACGTATTGAAAATTTAATTGCCGATAGTGCTGCCACCCAAAAACAATACGATGATATTATCGGTAAAATTAAAGTGATTGACCGTCAAATCGAAAGCGTTAAAGTGAAAAATAGTGCTATTTTAAGCAAATATAATCAAGTAAATGCACAAATTGAAGAATTGAAAATTAACTTGAATAAATGCAAAATTATTAATCCGATAAACGGAACTGTTCTCGAAAAATATGCCGAAGTATTTGAATTAGCTTTACCCGGAAAATCATTATATAAAATTGCCAATTTAGATACTATGGAATTAAAAGTATATGTTTCGGGTGCACAATTGCCACACATAAAAATTGGTCAAAAAGCAAAAGTTTATATTGATAAAAATGAAAATGAAAATACGGAATTAGATGGAACGGTAAGTTGGATATCATCAACTGCTGAATTTACGCCCAAAATAATTCAAACAAAAGAAGAAAGAGTGAAATTGGTATATGCTGTCAAATTGTTGGTTAAAAACGATGGAAATTTAAAAATAGGAATGCCCGGTGAAGTGAAATTTTAAACGGTATAATGATATTATAAAATAGCAAAGCAATTAACTTATATGCTCTAATATGGCTTATATGGTTCAATATTAAAAATTCCTGATATGGTTCAATATTAAAAGCACAAAATGATTTCAGTACAAAATATAAAAAAATCTTACGGCGATACCTTAGCGGTCAGTAATATTAATTTTAGTGTTGAGCAAGCAGAACTATTCGGTTTAATTGGTCCTGATGGTGCGGGTAAAACAACAATATTCAGAATATTAACTTCATTGATATTACCCGATGAGGGCAAAGCTATATTAAACGGCTACGATGTAGTTAAAGATTATAAAAAAATACGGCAAATTATTGGTTATATGCCCGGCAGATTTTCACTTTATCAAGATTTAAGTGTTGAGGAGAACCTAAACTTTTTTGCTACCGTTTTTGGTACTACTATTGAAGAAAATTATGATTTAATTAAAGATATTTACAAACAAATAGAGCCTTTTAAAAAGCGGCGTGCGGGTAAACTATCAGGAGGAATGAAACAAAAATTGGCTCTTTCTTGCGCTTTAATTCATAAACCGGAGATTTTAGTTCTTGATGAACCCACAACCGGTGTAGATGCGGTATCGCGTAAAGAATTTTGGGATATGCTTCAACGATTAAAAGAAAAGGGAATAACTATATTGGTATCAACACCTTATATGGACGAAGCAAGTTTATGTGATCGAGTGGCTCTTATACAAAATGGACAAATCATGCAAATAGATACACCCGATAATATTGTAAAAAGTTTTAAGCATGAACTTATAGCCGTAAAAACTGAAAATATGCACAAACTTTTACATGATTTACGTAATTTTTCCGATACACATTCAGCTTTTTTGTTCGGACAAAACATTCATTATACAAGCATTAACAGTAAAATAAATAATGAAGAACTAAAGCATTACTTACAAAAAAACAACCATAAAAATATAGAAATCAATAAAATACAAGCAAACATCGAAGACTGTTTTATGGAATTAATGACCTAAATAATTACTATGCAGTTCTATATTCATGTTTACTTATACAACTTATGCGGTCAAGAACAATAATTATATGGTAAAAAAAGAAAAAGTTATTCAGGTAAAAAATCTGGTAAAAAAATTTGGGGATTTTGTTGCTAATGATCACCTTACTTTTGATGTATATAAAGGAGAAATTTTCGGATTTCTGGGTGCCAATGGAGCAGGAAAAACCACTGCAATACGAATTCTGTGTGGCTTATCCATTCCTACATCCGGCGATATTTCGGTAGCAGGTTTTGATGCTTATACACAAACCGAAAATATTAAAAAAAATATTGGTTACATGAGTCAAAAATTTTCATTATATGAAGACCTCACCATTACCGAAAACATAAAATTTTATGCAGGAATTTATGGTTTATCCGATAAAGAAATAAAACAAAAATCAGATAAACTTATTCAAAAATTTAATTTGAGTGATAAAAAAAACAAACTCATTAAATCATTACCCTTAGGTTGGAAACAAAAATTAGCTTTTTCCATTGCCATTATTCATAATCCTAAAATTGTTTTTCTCGATGAACCAACCGGTGGTGTAGATCCCATTACTCGCCGTCAGTTTTGGGATTTAATTTACGAAGCTGCAGATGCAGGGATAACCGTTTTTGTAACCACTCATTATATGGATGAGGCAGAATATTGCAATCGTTTATCAATTATGGTTGATGGAAAAATTGAAGCTCTTGATACACCAGAAAATTTAATAAAACAGTATAAAGTTGATAACATGGACCAAGTATTTTTAAAATTAGCAAGAAAAACAAATGCTTAAATTGATAAAACATACTGATAATCAGATTACAACAAAAACTTATATGTTCTCATATGCCTTATATGGTTATAAATTAAATTGTTGAATGGTTTCATTGTTAAAACTTGTCCGTCCTTCGGCGGATTGCTAAAAAAAAGCGAAGTACAAAACTTATATGTTCTCATATGCCTTATATAGTTAAATAAAAAAGGTATTATTAAATTTTAAAATTATGAAACGTTTTATCGGATTTTTAAAAAAAGAGTTTTATCATATATTCAGGGACCGCCGTACATTAATTATACTTTTTGGTATGCCCGTTGCACAAGTATTGCTCTTTGGTTTTGTAATTACCAATGAAATAAAAAATGTAAAAATTGCCATTCTGGACCATTCAAAAGACGAAATAACCAAACAAATCACCAATAAAATATTAGCTTCAGAGTATTTTATCTTAGACAAAAATCTATCATCCGACAATGAAATTGAAAGTATTTTTAAAGCCGGAAACGTAAAAGAAATACTTATTTTTGAAAATAATTTTGCAAAAAAACTTGAAAAATACGGCAAAGCAAATATTCAAATCATTACCGATGCTACAGACCCCAATACGGCAAACCTAATAGTTAGTTACACTTCTGCAATAATTCTTAATTACTCAAACCGCTTAAATGTACAAAGTAATGTACCCATGCAAATACAAACAAAAACACGTATGTTTTACAATCCTGAATTAAAAAGTGTATTTATGTTTGTTCCGGGCATTATGGCAATGATTTTAATGCTTATATCTGCAATTATGACTTCCATTTCCATCACCCGCGAAAAAGAAATGGGAACTATGGAAATACTTTTGGTATCGCCCTTAAAACCCGCTCAAATTATTATTGGTAAAGTAATGCCCTACGTGATACTCTCATTCATCAATGCCGTAACAATTATAGTATTAGGTATGTATGTTTTCGGAATGCCCGTACAAGGTAGCATCCCACTTTTATTGGCAGAAAATGTTTTGTTTATTTTACTTGCACTTTCGCTGGGTATTTTAATTTCTACTACTACTGATAACCAACAAGCTGCAATGATGAAATCAATGTTTGGGCTTCTGCTTCCTACAATTCTCTTATCCGGCTTTATTTATCCTATTGAAAATATGCCCATAGCATTACAAATAGTTGCAAATCTGATGCCGCCACGTTGGTTTATTATCATTATAAAAGATATTATGCTAAAAGGAACAAGCTTCGCTTTTGTATGGAAAGAAACTCTGATTTTGGTAGCCTTTACTCTATTTTTTCTAATAATTAGCATTAAAAAATTTCAAATACGATTAGAATAAGTTATCCAAAATACGAATTATCTAATACACTAATTATCCAAGATTATGCGCACCATAAAATTCATTATACAAAAAGAATTTAAACAAATATTTCGTAACAAAAGTATGTTGCCGATGATATTTGTGATACCATTGGTACAATTACTCGTTTTGGTAAATGCTGCCACTTTTGAAATCAAAAATATTGATTTAATCATTGTTGATAAAGACCTAAGTTCCACATCACGCCAATTAACAGCAAAATTTAACGGCTCAGCTTTTTTTAATGTCGTAAAAACCACCTTCTCAGTACAACAAGCTGAAGATTATCTTTATCAAGATATTGGTGATTTGGTTTTAGTAATTCCACAAAACTTTGAAAAACAACTCGTAAAAAATCAAAAAGCCGATATCCAACTACTCATCAATGCCATAGATGGAGTAGTAGCCGGATTAAGCAATTACTATGCAACATCAATAATAGCCGGTTTAAATAAAGAGGTAATCACACGTTGGTATGGTGTTTCAAAAGGAAATTCCGCCTATAAACAAATCAGCATACAATATTCGCACTGGTACAATCCCGAACTCAATTACAAAACCTTTATGGTACCCGGAATTTTAGTACTCTTAATAACCAATATCGGATTATTTCTTGCCGGAATGAACCTTGTTCGCGAAAAAGAAATCGGTACCATAGAACAAATCAATGTTACACCCATAAAAAAACATCACTTTATTATTGGAAAACTCATTCCTTTCTGGATAATTTCCTTATTTGAACTTGCACTTGGTTTAATAATTGGCAAATTGGTTTTTGATATCCCCATAATAGGAAGCCTATGGCTCGTTTTCAGTGTTACGGCAATCTATATGCTTGTTGTATTAGCAATTGGTTTATTTATTTCTACCATTACTGAAAACCAATTACAAGCTATGTTTTTTGCTTTCTTTTTCAATTTGGTTTTTATTTTAATGAGCGGACTGTTCACCGCTGTTGAAAGTATGCCCACTTGGGGACAAATCCTCAATAAAATAAATCCAATAGCCTATTTCATTCGTGTAATGCGAATGGTATTGCTCAAAGGTTCTACATTTATTGATATTCTACCCGAAATCATATCATTAAGCATGTTTGCCGTATTAATGTTTTCTTTGGCTGTATGGAATTATCGTAAAACAAGCTAAAAATTATCAGGGCAGCAGACGGGCATCCAATTTAATCACTAACTCGTTTCACAGATATAGTGTTATGTCAAGTATGTTGTGTCGTATAAGTTGAAGTTATTTTTGTGTAGAACAAGGCAAAAATTTTTAGCATAGCAGTAGCTATGGTCAAAATTTTTAACAAAGTTCTATGCAAAAAGAACGAAACTTGGTATGACTAAAATATGCTTGACATGACACTATCTTCCAATTCAATCTCTGACGCATACCACAGCTTTCCTGGCTGTGAAACTTGTGCTGCGACAAAAAAGCTATTTATTATAAAAAGGCAAAACATCAATCGGGTCATAAAATTTCCCTTCGGGAAACCCATAAAATCCGGCATCAATACTCGTATCTTTCATTAACTCAAAATGCAGATGAGCCAAATACATTCCATCAGAGTTCCCAATAGTGGCAATAGCTTCACCTTTTGATACAAAATCACCTGCTTTGGGAAAAATATCTTTGCAATGATAATACAATGCTTTTACAACTTTACCTTTGTATTTATAATAAATAGATAAGTAATCTGTATCATAAGTGTTGGCTACAATTCCGTCTCCAATTGAGTAAATTGTATCACCCAAATCGGAATTCCCACCACCTAATCCATTTATGTCTAAGCCCAAATGTGCACCATCTCCGTGAATACTGTCTTGAAAACCTTGAGCTATATAATAGCCATGCCCTAATTCATCACTGCAAGGAAAGCGGAAAGCCGTTTCTGGCAAAGTATCAAGAGGATTTAACCTTTTAACCTATACAATTTGCCTTTGTAAGCTATCATCGGACTTATTTTTTATAATTTTAACTTTACTTTCTTCTTTGCATGCCCATAGCATTGCAGCAAAAATTGTAAATAAAAATATTCTTTTCATAATCTTTTACTTTTAAAAATTAAACAATACAAACCCTTTTTGCCATATTTATCATATAGCAATTATTAATATTATAATATTTATAATCAGTTATTTACAGTTGTTCCGAGTTAGGGATTTTCTATATTAGTTTTTCATTAAATCTTGCTCTTGATTAAAATTTTCATTACAAGACAACCGATAATTCATTTTGAAAGTTCCATTAATTACTTGTGAATATGAAAATGTAATGCTTGACCACACAAAAAAAATAAAAAAATACTGCTCATAGACCTAAAAATTTATATGTTTGACAAAATTTCTTAATAAAATTTTCTGATAAAGAATTTGTTATTTATTAATGTGGAAATATTAAAAAGGTAATCCTATTTTTACATTAATTTATATTTAATTATAAAAGTTGTTTATTATGAAACGAATAAGCTGGATAATTTTTTTATTGCTTTTTTCATTAGCAATAAATGCACAATTAAAACGTGTTTTAGTAACGGAAACCACTTTAAAAATTAATGCAAAAGACAGTTCAGTACTATATTTTGGTTTTGACAAAGGCGATAAGGTGCTTATTAGTGTTGAAATGAAAAAAGGAAGAAAACTTCGGCAAGTTGAACTTTTTGAATATCCCGATATACAAATCTTCATGGAATACAAAACTAAAGATATTTACGCAAAACGCATTAAAATAACCCATAGGGGAATTTATAAATTAAAATTTACCAATAAATCTATTTTTTCAAGAATTTTAAATTTAAAAATTGAACGCATACCGGAAGGAAAAAATACAGATTTTAATACTACAGTTTATTGGAAAACTTATTCCGATACAATCTTTAATATTATTGAAAAAGAAATTGAAATAAAAAAATATGAAGTTCAAACTATTGTCCCTCTTTCTGTTTATTATATAAACAGTGGTTCAAATGCAACATTTTTAGGTGGCAAATCGCGCATAACATTTCCGGTAAATTTGCCCAAAAACACAATAGAATGGTATTATCAATTTTCTGCTGCCAAAAATCAAGATGAAATAGAATTAAGCAATCTGACAAAACAGTTATCGGGAATTGTCAGCGATTCTGAAACAATAGACATTAATACCGATAATTTAATTCAACCCTACGGCAGAGTATATTGTGATGTTTATTTATTGGACGAACAAAACAGCTTTCTCTTTGAACGGAAAAAATCTTATAGATACATCCCTGAAGGAAGCAGAAGAAATAGTAAAGCAGGAATTGTAAAATTACCCTTTGAAAACACAACAGAGTATTACATTGGCATACGTAATCCTGCTAGCATAAAAGGAATTAATGTAAATTTTGAAGCAGCTGCAATAATTCAAAAAATTGAAAAAAAATATGAAAAAGTAAAAGACCCAAACCATTATAGAGTTAATACAAAAAAAGTTCCTTATCTTAAACAGAGCGAAACCGATTCAAAATAAACGAAAGCTAATCAAATCACCAAAAAATAGTATTGCCTTATTTCAATTATTTAATTACTTTTGCAGTTCTTTTATAAAACAATAATTGGTTTATTAAATTTTACCAATAACTCATTAACAAGTATTTAAAATGTCAAAAGGAATTGCAAAACGCAGCGAAAATTATTCGCAATGGTATAATGATATTGTAATTAAAGCAGATTTAGCCGAAAATTCGGCAGTACGTGGAAGTATGGTGATAAAGCCTTATGGTTATGCCATTTGGGAAAAAATACAAGCCCAATTAGATAAAATGTTCAAAGAAACAGGACATGAGAATGCTTATTTCCCTCTTTTTATTCCAAAATCATTTTTCAGTAAAGAAGCTGACCATGTGGAAGGTTTTGCAAAAGAATGTGCCGTTGTAACACATTATCGTTTACGAAACCGTGCTGACGGTAAAGGTATTGAAGTAGATCCTGATGCTAAACTTGAAGAAGAATTAATCGTTCGTCCTACCTCGGAAACAATTATTTGGAACTCTTATAAAAATTGGATACAATCCTATCGTGATTTACCCATATTAATTAATCAATGGGCAAATGTTGTACGCTGGGAAATGCGTACTCGCTTATTTTTGCGTACTGCTGAATTTCTTTGGCAAGAAGGACACACCGCACATGCAACTGCCGAAGAAGCAATTGCCGAAACCAAGCAAATGATTGATGTGTATGCTGATTTTGTTGAAAATTATATGGCTGTTCCCGTTATCAAAGGCACAAAAACCGAAAATGAACGTTTTGCCGGTGCACTTGAAACTTATTCTATTGAAGCCATGATGCAAGACGGAAAAGCATTACAAGCCGGAACTTCACACTTTTTGGGACAAAATTTTGCTAAAGCTTTTGATGTAAAATTTACCGATAAAAACAGTAAATTGGATTATGTGTGGGCAACATCTTGGGGAGTTTCTACACGTTTAATGGGGGCATTAATCATGGCTCATTCCGATGATAAAGGTTTGATATTGCCACCTAAACTTGCACCCTATCAGGTAGTTATTGTTCCAATTTATAAAAACCAGGAGCAATTAGACCAAATTACTGAAAAAGCCAAAGAACTAATGGCTGATTTACGTGCCAAAGGTATTACCGTAAAATACGATGGCAGAGACACGCATCGCCCCGGACATAAATTTGCCGAATATGAGTTGAAAGGAGTACCTGTACGTTTTGCCATTGGACCAAGAGATTTAGAACAAGGAAATGTGGAAGTGGCACGCCGCGATACTTTAGAAAAGAAAATATACCCGCAAGAAGGTATTGCCGAGATTGTTGTGGATTTGTTAGACAAAATCCAAAAAAACATGTATGATAAAGCCCTACAGTTTAGAAAAGATAATACTTATACTGTTGATTCTTACGATGAATTTAAAGATATTATTGAAAATAAAGGAGGTTTTGTTTTAGCTCACTGGGATGGTTCAAAAGAAACGGAAGAGAAAATTAAAAATGAAACAAAAGCCACCATTCGTTGTATCCCTGTTGATGCTGTTGAAGAAGAAGGTAAATGTATCTTAACAGGCAAGCCCTCAAAACGTAGAGTGCTCTTTGCAAAAGCATATTAATTTTTGGTATATTAGTATATTGGGTAATTGGTAATTAGTAATTACCAATTACCCAATCAACCAATCAACCAATTAACTAATTAACTAATTAACTATTCTGTATTTTTCATTTTTAAAAATAAATTCTATCTTTATATAAACAAAAAAATAAAGATATGACCACTAAAAAACAGGAAATTTTAGATACTTACAAAGAAAAATCAGAAATTAAACAAAAAGTTTTTTCCAACACTTTTGAAGCTTTTAATATGCTGCGCGAAGTATTAAAAAACTTGGCAGAAGAATACAACAAAGCACTTGCAAAAGATATGGAAAAACCACGAATAAAATACAAAAATCGCGGAAAATTTCAAGTATCTTTAAAATTTGGCGGTGATTTATTGATTTTTTCCATGCACACTAATGTTTATGAGTTTGACAGAGACCACCATGTTTGGAAAACTCGATATGCCAGAGCCAGTAAATTAAATACCTATTCAGGTATTATAAATATCTACAATTTCCTATCCGACTCGTTCAAATACAATCGTCTTAATGATTTAGGTTATTTAATAGGCAGGATTTTTATTAATAATTCCAAGCATTACTTTGTTGAGGGAAAACGGCAAATGGGCTATCTTTATAAAGATTTTGGAACAAAAATAATTAATGAGGAGGCTTTACGTAATATCGTAGAATCAGCATTGCAATATATTCTTGAATTTGATTTATTAGTTCCGAAATATGACCAAGTAAAAATTGTAAATGTAGAAATGTTGCAAACAAGCAATCAAGACCAAGTGATGCAAACAGGTAAACGTCTTGGTTTTCAGTTTAACACTGATGATATTCATGGCGAAGAAGCAATTTATACCGGACATTAAAAACTAAATTGAGCGATTTGATACAAAAATCATTTGATATTTTGCATAATTTCCTACAAAGCTAAATAGTAAAGTTGAAAATTCTTTTAAAAAAAAGTAAGGACATCCTTACTTTTTTCGTTTATTATACATTAAATGTATAATTTTTGTTAAAACATACTTCTAATGAAATCAATTAAAATAAAAATATTATTCTTATTAAGTGGGCTTTATTTTACAGTTATTATAAATGCTCAAACTATTGAAGTGCCGGTAATTCAATCGGTTTCAGTTAATCAACAAACACAATTAATTGAAATAAAATGGACGGTAAATAATCCTGCTTTAATTGACGGATATGTTGTTAAACGGCAAATTTTTGCTCAGTCCGGTGTTGTGGACGGCAGTTGGAATACAATAGCCGATATTAGTAATCCTAACCAAATGAGTTACATTGACACAAGCATAATCTACGGAACTGCACAGCCCGATGTTCGTGCAGAGAATTACCGCATAGCTGCTTACAAAAATATTAGTGGGAATATTGAATACAGCAATATGAGTGTAAGTGTAAGTTCCACTATGTTGGATACCATTCGTTTTGATGCCTGTTTGATGAGCAATATCATACGCTGGTCGCCGTATAGCGGTTTTAGTCCGGCTATGAGTAGCTATAATGTATATTATTCATTGGGTGCCAATTCTCCGGCAATATTATTAGGAACTATAACAAATGGAGATACAAGTATGGTTCACCAAAATATATTACCCGATACTACTTATTATTACCTTGTAGAGGCATTTAATAACTCATCAAGCGATACAGCTTATTCCAATATTCGAAGTATTAGTACGGTAATACCCGGTAATCCGCAAATTATGAATGCCGATTATGCTACTGTTGATAATTTTAATGAAATCAGTTTGTCATTTACTGTCGATGAAAATGCTACGATTGACCGCTATGTCTTGTTAAAATCTGATTCGATAAATGGAGTTTACGATACCTTATCAATATTTCCCGCCGGAACATCGCAAATTACTTATACGGATTATGTAAAAACTGCACAGGAGCAATATTTTTACAAAGTAATTGCCATTAATAATTGTAATGTAACAAGTAGTGAAAGTAATATTGCAAGTAATATTTTATTAGAAGCACAAACAGCAAATGATGGAACTAAGAGTAATATCCTTAATTGGACAGATTATAAAGAATGGCTGGGAGGAGTTTATCAGTACGAAATTTATCGTAGTGTTGATGGTTCCGCTTATCAATCAATTGCACAAGTACCGGCAAATATAAACACTTATACCGATGACATTACCAACTTAATTATGCCAAGCTACGGCGGACAGCCTTCAAAAGGGCATTTTTGTTATTATATTTTGGCAACCGAAGATGCGGGAAACCCTTATGGAATTACAGGAACCAGTAAATCAAATATTTCGTGTGCGCATCAAGAAGCCGTTGTGTGGTATCCAAATGCATTTAATCCTAAAAGTACAAAAGCCGAAAATAGAAGTTTTAAACCCGTAGCATCATTTGTAAGTGATTATTCATTAATAGTTTATGATAGAAATGGAAGCATTGTATTCAAATCAAACAACCCTTTGGAAGGCTGGGACGGAACAAATGGAAACGGAAATTTGCTTAAACAGGGAACTTATATCTTTATGTTAAAATACAGAACAAAAAACAACCAGTTAGTTGAAAAATCAGGACAAATAAATTTAGTTTACTAATTAGCGTAACCATCAATTAGTAAATTTATTTGATGACTTGCAAATATTAGAATTTAGATAAATCAGGAAAAGCAAAAAAATATATGCGGGATAAAATTACAAATATTGAGATTATCGGAGAGGAGGAAGTGATAACAACCTTTGTTGAGATGTTGAACTTATGTCCACGATGTTCAAATAAAGAGCAAAGAGCAAAAGTTATCAATGCATATAATTTTGCCTATGAAGCACATAAAGGACTTAAACGAAAAACAGGCGAACCCTTTATACTTCACCCTATTGAAGTGGCAAAGATTGTGTTAAGCGAGATTGGACTTGGAGTTACCTCTGTAATGTGTGCACTACTGCATGATGTAGTAGAAGATAACGATGATATTTCACTGGAAGATATTGAAACTCAGTTTGGAAAACAAGTTGCTTCAATTATTGACGGCTTGACAAAAATTACCAATGTTTATGATGATGAACAAAATGTTCAGGCAGAGACATTTCGTAAAATGCTGATGACCATACCGCAGGATATACGTGTGATATTAATTAAACTTGCCGACCGCTTGCATAATATGCGCACCCTCAGCGCAATGGCAGAAAACCGGAAAATTGTAAAAGCCGGAGAAACGCTTTATGTATATGCTCCTCTGGCGCGTAAATTAGGCTTAAATAAAATTGGTAGAGAACTGGAAGATTTAAGTTTTAAGCATCATTTACCGGAAGATTACAATAAATTATTGCAAATTATAAAAGAAAGTGAAAATCAACGTATAGAAAATATCTATAATTTCAATGAGCGAATGAAACCTATACTTAAACGCTCAGGAATTAAGTATGAAATTATTGGTATTCGTAAATCACTGTATGCTACATGGTTAAAAATGCAAGAACGACAAATTCCATTTGAAGAAATTCATAATTTTCAAACCATGCGTTTAATTTTTGAGCCCAAAGTACGTGATTCGGAACGCATGCAGTCTTATAGAATTTATACTTTGATAACTGAAGAATTTATAGCACGTAAAGGCAGTTTGCAAGATTTTATTAAAAACCCGAAAGATAATGGTTTTCAGGCACTTATTGTTGATATAATGGACGATGAGGGGAATTGGAAAGAAGTGCAAATATTAAGTCGCAGAATGGCAGATATTGCAGAAAGAGGCTATTCATCTGAAAAAAGTGATAATGAAAACATGAGCCAACGCGACAAGTGGATACAAAGTATAGGAAATATGCTGATTAACCCCAATGCGAATGCCTTGGATTTTTTAGATAATTTTAAATTGAATTTATATACTTCCGAAATTTATGTTTTTACACCGCGAGGAAAAATTGTGAAACTTCCGAAAGGTGCAACCGTACTTGATTTTGCTTTCCATATACATAGTCAGTTGGGCTTGCATTGTATTGGAGCCAAGGTAAATAAAAAATTGGTAAATCGCGGATATGTACTTAATAGTGCCGACCAAATACAGGTTTTAGACTCGGCAACTGCCATGCCCGAAAAAGATTGGCTGAATTTGGTAGTATCGGCAAGAGCCAAAGTGAGTTTAAAAAACTATTTTAAAAAACAAATTAAAGATAATATTCATCAAGGTGAAATTACGGTAAAAGAAATACAATCCTCTTTGGAGTTTGCTACCGATCAATCAACCATCAACCGCTTGGTAAAATATTTCCGGTGTAAAGATAAACGCGACTTATACAATAAAGTAGGTAAAGGACTAATAAACCGTCAAGACCTGATAAAGGCATTCAAATCTGTTCAAGGTACCGGTATTTTTGAAAACCTGATACCCTCAATTTTTAAAACCAAAAACAATCAAGACGAAAACAACAAGCAAGAGTTTAGCCATAAAAAGCCCTACGTAATAAGAGAAAGTATTGATGAACCGGAGCATATTATTGCTGATTGTTGTTATCCTATCCCCGGCGATAAAGCAATTGCCTACAAAAGTCCAAACGGAGTAATTGAAGTACACCAAATCAGTTGCCCGGTAGCCATAAAACTAAATGCAGAACATGGAAAATCAACAGCAAAAGTACAGTGGGAAAATCATACAATTACGCAACATATTTGTAAAATACAGTTAAAAGGCATTGACCGGAAAAAAATAGTACTTGAACTTACCGAAGTAATCTCCTCACAGATGAATGTGAACATGAAATCAATACATATTGACAGCAGCAACGGAATTTACCAAGGCGATATTGTATTATATGTATCAAGCCTTGATGCTTTAAACAGTTTAATAGCCAAATTGAAAAAAATATCCGGTATAAAAACGGTTGAAAGAGTAAAAGTAAAGCCTTAAACATACAAACTCAAAACAACCAGCTTATACAATCATATAATATTGATAATCAACACAAAACAATACATTAAATCGAATTTTGGAACAAGCCCATGATTTTATGTTACTTTTAAAAATACTTACAGGTTATAGTAATACTTAAATGACTCTTCTTATTCTATTTATACCTAAATACCGATATTACTATACTCAGAACAACTGACTCATGTGCTTTTATAGTATTAATAATCAGCACATAATGGTATATCAGATTGGATTTAAGAATGAACCCTCTTTTGCACTAAAAGTGTAGGATAAAATAGCATTGGGCAAAGCCCGATGATTATTAATTACCATGCAAGCAATACATTAAAGAATAAATATAACTTAAATATCCATCTAAGCCAAATGGCACAAAGATAGGTGCGGGATACAAATCTTTTTTATCCACAGATTAATCGGATTTACACAGATTTTTACTTCGTAAAATTTATTTTTTGGGCTCATCTTAATTCCTTACAGGTCAGTTGTTCTGATACTGATCCTATGAGTCAAAAATCAATTTGAACAATTAGCATTCCAATAACAAGTCCAATTACAAACCATATAATTCTATGTTTGATATTTGTAGAAATGTTTTTATCATAGATTTTTTCATTATTTCTTTCAATGATTATTTTCAGATTATTCCAAGAGAAAGGTCGAGATTTCGAGCTAATCTTAAAATCATCTTCTCCAACTTTAAAATTATGGGTAGTCCCTAAAAATGAAAATTTCTTTGAAACCTTTTTTCCATTAAAAATAATTTTTTCTACACCTAAAATTGAGTTATGAAACTCTATTTTATTTTGATCAATGGCAATTTCAGTGTATTTCATTTTAATAATACTTATTTAGTTAGATTATTTGATTCCTATATCTTTTTATATTTCTTTAAATCTGTATATGCTAAATTAACTTATTGATAATCATAAGATAAATACAAAATCAAAGTAAAATGAATCATATAATAAATAGCTATAAATTAGCCCATTCATCTGATAACTTGCAAATATATGGTATTTATCGCTTTTAATGAATATCAAAGAATATCTTAAATTTCAGGCATATATATTAGGCAAAGGCTTATCAAATAAGTTCAGAAACTTTTTTAAGTCATTCACCTTTTTATGATCTTTTTGCCGTTCATAGGCATAAATTAAATTGAGCAATAGCCTTTGTACAATAGTTAAATTATCACATGGTGTATAAAAAAAATCTAATGGTTTAATTTTTTGCTGTTTTAAGAAGTAATCAATTTCCCTTTTGGTCAAAACGGCTCCATTATTATATGGATTGATATAAAAAGAAACTATTTTGTTTTCTAAATCAGTTTCCAAGCCCGTGTTAAACAAATCTTCAACATAAGCTAAGATAAAATTTTTAGGAAGATTAACACCATAAACAGGTAAACCTAATTTTTGGGTAACAATTAAGTAAATAATTGCCAACGAAATAGGATTTCCTTTTTTAGTTTCCAAAACCAAGTTGATGTATGAGTTTTTAGGCGAATAAAAATCAGTATTGTTTCGCGAAAACTTATGAATATTAAAAATAATGTGATTTATTACCCTAATCTGTTCCAAAGGCGTCAAATTATCGGTCATTTGCAACCACGCATCCGTTTTTATCAGTTCAATTTTTTGATTTAAAGAACTATAATCCAAATCAGGAAAATTATATCTTGAAATCAGGCAAACGGCATTGAGCAAATCCTTTCCTCCGGTATCTATCCAGTTTTTAAACTCTGATAAGGTAGATTGAAATTGTATGGAAGAAATAATTTCAGTGGAACGTTCCAAAAAAAGCTCGTTTTTGCTGTTTTGCCATGCTTTTTTTAATTCAGGAAGACAATCCTCGCCCGTTTCCATCAATCGTTTTTTTACCGAATGATAGATTTCCTGATCCGGATCGTCCAATAAACGGATTAAAGCTATTATTTCTGATTTTTTCACCTAATTTTATTCTGTTAACCTGTCTAAAATTTTCACAATAAGTTTCTCCATGGATATTTTATAGTCTGCACTATATTCTTCCCTAATCCGGTTAGCAATAATATTACAAACGGTTACAGCATTGTGCCCCAGCAATTTCGACAAACCAAAAATTGCCGAACTTTCCATTTCGTAATTGGTTATTTTTTTTCCTTGATGCTCAAAAGCCGTAATTTTTTCATTTAGTTTGGGGTCGGCAAGCGGCAAACGCAACTGTCGTCCTTGTGGACCATAAAATCCGGGTGCAGAAATGGTTAAACCATGCCGCATATCATCTTTCCCTACTTTTTCCAGTAATTTGCCCGAAGCGTTTACAAAATAAGGAGTTGCCAATTTGCTATTCCAAGCTGTATGTTTTAAAAAGTGTTTTTCTATTTCTTCATCGCTTACTTTATTTCTATCTGCATAAAAATTTAATAATCCGTCAAACCCGATAGCCATTTCGGAAATAATAGGTGTATCCACAGGAATATCGCCTTGCAAGGCGCCCGATGTTCCAATTCGGATTAAATCAAGTGATTTGTGGGTATTTTTAGCTTCTCTGCTTTTTAAATCTATATTGCAAATTGCATCCAATTCATTGAGTACAATGTCGATATTATCTGTACCAATACCTGTGGATAAAACAGAAATTCTTTTATTGCGGTAGTAACCCGTATGGGTTTTAAACTCACGGTTTTGCACCTTAAATTCTACTTTATCAAAATATTTGGATATCATGTCCACACGATCTTGATCGCCTACCAAAATAATGGTTTCTGCAATATTTTCCGGTAATAAATGCAAATGAAAAATACTACCATCTTTGTTTAAAATTAATTCTGAATCTCCTATTCTCATATTTATATTTTGTTAAATTGTTTATTGGTATATTAGTTAATTGGTTTATTGGTTAATTAGTTTTTGGTTCTGTTGTTCGTTGATTATTGAGTATTGATTATTGATTGTTATAACTTGTTCGCCTTTCGGCAGATTGTTAAATTGTTAAATTGGTATTTAGTTTAAAACATTACACATAAAAACGAACATCTGGAACTAGCAGCTAAATTACTGCCGCACTTTATTAATTAAATTTCCTTTTTCATCATAAAAATACCATTTTCCTTTTTTACGTCCGTTTTTATATTTTCCTTTTATTTTTGTTCGTCCTGTCCGGTAATAATATTCGGCTTCGCCATTTAACATTCCTTTTTCGTAATGCAATAATGCTTTTTGTGCTCCATTTTCATAATACTCCATATATACTCCGTCAATTACATCACCGGAATACTGTACTTCTGCCATTTTTGTGTTATTATCTTTATCGTAATAAAAATAAGCATCGCCATCAACAAGCCCATCGTTATAGTTTACAGTGCTTTTCAAATTTCCACTTGGGTAATAAGTACGCCATATTCCGTTTAATTGATTATTGGAAATATTCCCTTCGAAATGAGTAATTTCGGTATTGGGATATTGTTCCTTATAAGCACCGTTTACACTTAAAACAGAATCGGGAAGTGTAATCTTGAATCGTAAAGAATCAAAATATTCCAAGCTAAGTGCTTCTGATGTTTGTTGTTCCAATTTATCCAATTCATCATTTAAAGCTGCCTCCGGATCGTGGCTTGCAATAATCAGTGTTTTAAATAAATCTCCTTCTGAAACTAATTGAATACCAATTTGATTAAAACTCAGTATTAAATCTTTATTTTCTTTTATTGATTTCTTAGTATCCGCATTTGAAAAATGATACAAATTTGTATAAATCTTAGGCATTTGCAAAAATACACTAATGTTTGATTTTGCCTCAAAGTTATCTTTAAAATCAACAAACTTTTCATTATGTGATAAAGTATGTCCGGTAATATAATCATCAATTACCTGTTTAAGCGCAGCCTCCGAATTACTAATTACCATAAAATTTTCAATGTAAGTGATATAGGGCTTTTCTAAATCTTTAAACAATTTTCCCAAAAACAATTTAAAGAAGCCTTTGATTTCCAAATATTTAATTTCAAAATTGCGGTATTCATCAGATTTGAATTTTGCCGGACTTCGTTTTTTAATGCGTTCTGCTATTTTATCAAATCCTGCTTTTGCTTTATCAATATCGTTGGCATGAATAGTAACTACCACATCTTCAACACGTGTGTTTTTTTGTGGTCGAAGTTTTATAAAGGTAATTTCTTCACCAATCCAACTGTAAAAATCTTCTTTTATATTAATTCCAAGATATTTTTCAAGCCGTTCCACATTTTTTTCATATTCTTTTAATTCTTCGGGATTTTCACGTGCATATTGGTCGGTTAAGCTCAAATAAAACATATTGTAGCTTTTAAAACCAATAGACAGATACATTGCGGCTTTATCCGAAATAATATTAAAAGCCCGAATTTTTCCGGGTTTAACATCGGTTAATGCACTGATATAGCTTGGAACAGAGTCGGGAACAGTGTATCCGTTAAAACTTAGTTGCTCATCTTCTAAATTAATATGAAAAATTGAAAAATTAAGTGCTTGTGCCAGCGATTTAGTATATTCATCGCCACCTTCCATATATACATTCATGAAACGCGGCAATTGTTTATAATTAAAATATAATTTCAGTAGTTTTCGTTTACTTAAATTATCACTTACTTCAATCAATGTTTGATTATTTTCCCAATATTTACTGTCTTTTTGGTCAATAGATTTTTCTACTAAACTTGCCGTATAAGAGCCTACCAATAAATTATCCAGAGTGTAAAAATATACGGTATTGCTTGCATCTTCATCATCAATAAATTCGAGAATTTCCACATTATGATATTTTCTTTTTTT
>JAKIUH010000017.1 GCA_021647685.1 Bacteroidales bacterium | reverse complement strand
GTTGTGTCGTATAAGTTGAAGTTATTTTTGTGTAGAACAAGGCAAAAATTTTTAGCATAGCAGTAGTTATGGTCAAAATTTTTAACAAAGTTCTACGCAAAAAGAACGAAACTTGGTATGACTAAAATATGCTTGACACGACACTAGTTTAAGTATTTTTGTTCTGTATATGAATAGACTTAAATTAGCGGACTATATTCGTAATGAAAAGCCAAAAAACTTGTCCGACCACTGGCGGATGTGTATCGATATTAGTGTAGCTCTGAAAAAAGTAACAAAAGTGTTGCGCTTTACAGTAGGATTTTACATCGATATTTGGTAGAAGACTTTTTCAAGCACGCCCCATAATGGTGCGCATCAGCCGGTAGGCTGACATGGTTTTGGCTTTACGGTAGAATATAGATTATGGTTTTAAGCGTATAAATAAAAGGTTTATCTTTGCACAGTCCCTGAAATTATCCTGTTAAGAATTTTTTTCTTAAACTAATTTTATTGGAACAAAGTCTGTGAATAGATATTTACCTTATACATATAAAAATTAAAGAATATTTTTGGTAATTTAAAATAAGAAGCTATGAAAATGTTGTACCGTAATTATTTTTATCGTTTAAATTTAACCTTGTTAATTTTACTTTTTAGTTTTTCAATTTATTCTGCCAATATTACATCTACAGCTTCCGGTGGTAATTGGAGTTCTACCAGTACGTGGGTAGGAGGTGTTGTTCCCGGAGCGGCAGATGATGTAACCATTGCTGCAGGGGCAACGGTTATTTTAGACCAAGACGTTACAATTTTAAGTTTAACTGTAAATGGTTCATTTGTTATTGGTAATGATGCAACGGCTCGAAATTTAACCATAACCGGTGCAACAACCATTGCTTCAGGGGCTTCATTTACTGTTGGAAATTTTGATATCACTCATATCATTGTTTTTCAAGCGGCAGTAACAAATGATGGAACCCTCGATTTATATAATACTTCAAGCCAAGTAGCTAATGTAACTTTTGATGCAACTAATGGTGATTTCACTGTTGGGGGAGCTAATACCCCACAATTTAATTCAGTTATATTTACGGGGGGAACTATCACTGCCGGAGTAGCTTTTGATATTAATGGAGCAGTGGTTATTGAAGATGCTACAACCTTTGCCGATGGTAATTTCATACATACTGTAGCGGGTAACTGGACTGAAAATGGTACAGGACAAAGAACAGGAAACGGTACAATACAAATGGATGCCACTTTAATTCAGTCAATAACAACAGCTGCAACTTTTTATAATTTAACATTTAATGGTGGTGGTATAGGTGTGATTGCTGCAAATATTACGGTAACAAATAATTTCCTTATATCTAACAATACAGAGGTACAATCTTCTGCTAATAATATTTTTCAGGCTAATTTTACCGTTGATAACGGAAGTAAATATACTGCTGTCACAGGGCGTGCAACTTTCAATTCCGCTTCTGATCAAACAATTACAATTGGTACAACATCAGGTGAAGACAATGTTGTTTTTTATCAGGCATATTTTCAAACAGGAGGAACAAAAACGATCAACGGAAATATGACTGTGAATAATGTATTTAGTTTAGATAACGGTGTAATAATTGCAGATAATAGTAATACCCAAACTTTTTCCGGAAATGGATATTTTAATGGTACTTGTAATTTTAGCGGCACAATTATCTTTAAAGGGGGAACTCAATACGATACTGTTGATGATGATTTTACATTAGGTACTGCAAATATTATTATTAAAGGATATACTTATATTGCAGGTGGTGATATTATGCGCGTAAACGGGGATATGACCGTAAACCTTAATGATGCAGGAAATCACATAGGATTTATTGTTAATGACGCAGCCCAGTTAATTGGAAGTACCGGAAAAACATTAACAATATCAAGCAATACGTCATTATACATACGCGGTGCAAATAATTTCCCGACAGGTTTTGGAACGATAAATTTAGAGCAAGGTTCATATGTAAGGTATGATGCAAACCTTAATGATCAAACTATTAACAATAGTGTTGCTTATTGGCATCTTTATCTTAATCAAGGCACTTCAAAAACTGCTGCCGGTAACCTTGATGTAAACGGTAATCTTTATATATATAATGGCACAGAATTTAGGCTTGGGAATTATGATATGAGCTTAGCCGGGGATATTCGGAATACTGACGATACATGGGGAAATGGTTCTTTAACAGCAACCGGAGGGACGGTTACTTTGGATGCAGCAGATGGTAATCAATACATTTACATAGCCGGTACAGGCTCATATACATTTAATAATTTAATACTTACAAATACGGCACCTACAACTGTTAGAGGAAAATATTTTAGAAATGATATTACTGTTAACGGAAATCTTTATATAAACAATTTGGGCGGCAGTAGTACTAATATATTAATTGTAGATATTGATGACCACAATATTACCGGTGGAATTGATTTATCATTAGGTGCAAATGTAGAATTAAGAACAAGTGGTATCAATACTTTTGGAAGCATTTTGGGTAGTTTTTCCGGTACAAAAACATTTGATGTTAATAGTACTGTGCGTTTTGATAAAACTGATGGTGATCAACAGATACCGGATGGAATTACGTATGGTAATATTTCTTTATACGGAAGCAATGCAAAAACCCCACAGGGAAACCTTGATATAAACGGAAGCGTGTCAGCGGTTGGAGGTACACCTGTTTTAACTGATAACCTTTATCAGATTAATGTTGCCGGTGATTGGAATATGAGCTTAGCAACAACAAATTTAACCGGCGACTCTTATCTTGTTTTTGATGGCACAGATCAAGATATTAGCCAATCTAATTTTTCAAATGTATATTTTATTAATGCGGGTACTAAAAATATTTCAGGACAATTAAATATACTTAATAATCTTGTAATTCAAAACGATGCAATTGTTCAAACCGATCAATACATTTATATTTCAGGAAACTGGTCAGAAGCCGGTAATGCCCAATTTAGACAAACAGCAGGCAGGGTAACTTTCAATGGGAGTACTGCAAATCAAACCATCAGTATGAATTCCGGAAGTTACTTCTATAATTTTACTATTGACAAATCAGGTTCAAATAAAACAGTAACAGCAAATTCTGATATTGATATTAATGGAACTTTCAACTTTGTTGAAAATAATGCTGTTTTTGATTTGAACGGTAATAATCTTTATGTAGCACGCGATTTTTATTTTCGTGATGGTTGCACCTTTATACATAATTTAGGCAAAGTTTATTTTGATGGTAATGATTATGCTCAGTCAATCAGAAATTATAATTCAAATACTATTGTTTTTAATGATGTTGAGTTTTCAGGTACTGCTGTTAAAAGTCTTTATAATAATTCTTTCCGGTTTCAAGGTAATGTACTTATTAACAATACAACTTTAGACGGGCAGAACTATCCCCATTATGTTGAGGGAGATTGGACTAATACCGGTATTTTTAGGCATTCAAACACTTTGTACTTTAATGGAGCAAAAGATCAAAATATTAGTGGGTCTTCTTTTCATTCTGTTCGTTTTGGAGGAGGTAATTATACAAAAACTCTTTTTGGTGATATAACGCTTACCGGAAACCTTTGGATAGATGATGCTACCCTTGATGTTAGTGCTAATAATTACAACATTACACTCGATGATTATTGGCATAATGATAGTACAGGTTCGTTTATTGCTCATCAAGGAACTGTTACGGTAACCGGTGAATATAACCGTATCTTTACAGGAGTAACAAATACGGCATATAATGGTGGGCAGGTTGTTACACAAGGTGGAACAAAAGATTTTTATAATTTAATCATTAACGCTTCTTCTGAGGATTACTGGATGTTTATTCATGGTAATTTAATTGTAAAAAACAATTTTGAAATAATAAAAGGTAGATTTTATCAAAGCTATGATCCAAATAATTATGGGATTAATGATATATATGTGAGTGGGGATTTTATTAATCACGGTAGTATTTACAATAATAATTATGGTGAAAAATTTATACTTAATCCAACAACAGGAAATCATATGTTTGACCCCGGAAGTACCAATACATACGGAATTATTGAATTTAACGGGGCAAGCGGTACTTCTTACACCTTTAATAGCGATTTGATATTATATGCTAACAGAACTTTGACAATTTTTGATGGAATTATAGACCTTAATTCTAATAAAATTACAACTAATTCGTCAGGAGGAAATATTACTATTAATGGGGGAACACTTGAAGTAGATTCAGCTGCTACAATCAGTATGGGTAATGGTGCTACATTTACCAATGCCGGCGGAAACTTTATATTAGCTGGTCATCCTGATAATCCTGCATCCTTAATTGCTTCTTCGGGTAATTATACCTTTATTCAAACATCCGGAACAATTTCGGCAAGTAACTTTCATATTGAAGGAACATCAGGCAATGGAATTGAAATACAAGGAGGAACTATTGATAATGCAAATGCTTTTCAAAATGGTAGTTTCTCATCAGGAACAGGAACAGCCTATTTAACTGTTTCGGGTATAGATTTAGGTGGCGATATTGATATTAATGATGTTAGCTTTAATTCAGGACCTACCTATAATGTTCAACGAACATCAGGCAACGGTGCCATGAATTTTATAAATACTACCGGTGCACTTGCCGGTGAAGCATACGAAAATGATAACGGTACACCCGGTACACTTATTAATTGGTCTTATCCGGGTGCTGCCTACTGGGATGGTAATTCTGACGGTGATGGAGACAACATTCATTGGAACGACCCTAACAACTGGGTATCAGGTACTGTTCCAACAAGTACCTCGCAAGTTATTTTAGATCATAGTAATGTTAGTGGAACCTATACTGTTGAAATTTCCACAGCCGATGCAGTAGCTAAAAGTATTTTTATTAACTCAGGAAGTAATCAAATTTCTTTGGTATTAAACGGATATGAATTATCAGTTGAAAACGATATTACTATTGGTTCAACTTCTGTATTAACACAAACGAATGCTACCGACTCTATTAAATTAGGTGGATCATGGTCTAATGAAGGTACATTTAATGAAGGTACAGCAACAGTTGTTTTTAATACTGCAACAGGTACGCACTCAATCAATACCCAAGGTGCAGGAGATGCATTTTATAATTTGGTAATAGACGGCACGGGTGGCAATATTGTTATTGGTTCTACATTAGATATTAATGGGAATATGGAGCTTAAAGGCGGAACTTTAACTGCCGGAGCTAATACAATTACTATAGCCGGAAATTGGTCAAGAACAGGAGGTGCAGTATTTAATGTGGGTACCAGTACCGTAAATTTTGATGGTACAGACCAAAATATTAACGGTGGTGAATTTTACAACCTTATTACAAGCAATTCCGGCACTAAAACAATTACTGCAAATATTGATATTAATAGAGATATAACTATTGGAGCCGGAACTATTCTTGATGGGGGAGCTAACACAATTTATGTTGGTGATGATTGGACAAATGAAGTAGGGAATTCAGGCTTTGTGCAAACAGGGGCAGGAACTGTAATATTTGACGGAGAATCTGTTGATCAAGATATAGGTAGTTCATCAACACAAGTTACTACTTTTAATAACGTTATTATTACAGGTACACGCACAAAATATACTCGCCAAAATATGACTATTAATGGTGATTTAATTATAAATTCAGCGGCTCTTTATATTGTTGATGGAACAAGCATAGATGGCGCAGGGGCTAATAATAGCTTAAATATGAGCAATGGGCGTATTTACGTTAATGGTACCAATAACTTTCCTCAAAATTTTGAGAATATTAATCTCTCAGGAGGTACTGTTGACTATTATGCCAATATTGATCAAACAGTTTTTCCTACCACCTATAATACTTTAATGCTTCGTCACATAAGCGGGTCAGGTGCAGCTAATACAAAAAACCTTTCGGGTGATATTGATGTAAAAGCAAACCTTTATATATACGATGATGAAACTGAATTAAATGTAAACGGATACACCATTCAACTGCAAGGAAATCTTGATAAAAGAGGTAGTTCTACACCTATTGTATGGGGCACAACAGGGACTCTTATTCATTATGGAGCTAACTGGACCCTTGATGCAGATATAAATTCTTTAAATAATGTTATTAAAAAAAATAGTGGATATTTACGCATCATTTATCATAGCATTGATATAACCGGTGACATGTCAATTCTTGAAGATGCTTATCTGCAACAAGACACTGTTAACATAACTTGTACGGGAACAGGAAAAACATTTACCTTGGCGGCAACAGCTTATGTGAATTCATATAATCCGTCATCATTAGGTAGCTCAACAGGAAGAAAAGCTTTTCCGGTTGGTTTTACAAATTATAATTTACATAAAGAAAGCAGGGTTTATATTCGTGGTAATATAGGAGACCAAACTATTTATACAGTACCAAATTATGGGAACTTATATATTTATACAAATGCACAAATTAATGTTGAGTTAGACGGTAATTTAGATGTAGAAGGAGATTTTAGAATGTTTTATGATACTCCAACGCTTATTGATAACGGATATAATATTAATATTGCAGGAGATTATGTTGATATAAGAACCTATTCTCCTTCTTCCGGTTCTATTTTAACTTTTGATGGAGTGGACCAACGCATTCTTGATGCCGGTGCCGGCGCTACTGTATTTGATATGACAAATGTTGTGTTTGCAGGAAGCGGACAAAAATCGCTCTATAACGGTGGAGATGACTACTATAGCATTACAGGCGATTTAACAATTAACGATAATGTAACGGTGTATATTCCTCGAAGGCTAGATTTTAGTGGAGCAAACTGGACAAATAACGGAACGTTTAATCATACAGCTTATGTAGTTAATTTTACTGGTGCTTCGCTTCAAACTATTGATCCGGGTGCAGATAATAATTTTTATGCGGTTTCTTTTAGCGGAAATGGTCAAAAAGATTTTGTTAATAATGGGATTAATGTAAACAATGGAACTTTTACCCTCGAAAATGGAAGCTCTGTTAATATGAATAACTTAACACATTTTATTGCTTCTGAAAGAATTACGAACAATGGTGGTACATGGACAACCAATAATGCAAGCTTTGTGTGGGATAGAAACGGTACTCAATATATACCGAGTATGACTTGCCAAGATATGACTTTTAGAAGATACGATCAATGGACAAGAATTAGGTATCTTGAAGGAAATATTAGTATTGATGATTTAACAATTGAAGAAGGAACACAGTTAAGATGTTCTGCAAATGCCGAAACTACTACACCTGCTTATGATGTTACCATGACAGGTAATTTTATTAATAATGGTGCAATCTATGCTTACGGTAATAACTTTAATTTTGAAAGTAATAATTCGGATACTAAAGTTATTAAACAAGGAGTTGGTTATTTTGATAATGTGTCTTTTAATCAAAAAATTTCAGGGCAAAGTACTCGTGCATATACACTTACAGAAGAAACCCGTTTTTATGAAGATTTGGTTATTGGCTCAGGTGCTACTTTAGACCTTAATGGGCAAATCTTACGCTTAGGTAATGATGATCCAAATGACCCTGTTGAACCACAAGCAGAAGAACATATAATTCAAAATGGTGGTACTCTTGATGTAGATGCTGGTGCATCCTTACTATTTAGCTGCCGCGACGTAGGAAATCCTAAATTGGATGTTCAAAGTGGAGGAACTTTGAAAATTGTGGGTACAAATGGAAACAATGCAACGATTTCATCTTCTGATTGGTATTCAAATACGCATAGAATTGATATTAATGTTTTATCGGGAGCTACAGTACATGCTCGGTATTACATAATGAAGTACCTTACAGATGAAGGCTTTGAAGTTGCCGATGGTGCTACTATTGACGCAAGCAATAATTTTTCAGATGGTACATGGTCTGAGTTAAATACATCAGCAAGTGGCACCCATTATTACTGGTACTGCAATGCTGATGTTTCTGGAATAGGAACTGTAGATAATTTAACTTTTAATTTTAACGGTACTCCTACTGTGGGCGCTCATTTTAATATTAAAAGAGATGCAACTTCAACCGGAGTATTAAGCTTAGGAGGAACTGCAAGCGGCTTATTGGCAGGCTCAACTTATGAAGCTGATGATACAGGTGAAAATAATTCAAGTTCAAGCCTTATTGATTGGCCTCCCGTATCTGAAGTATATTGGACCGGTGCTCTCAGCTCCGATTGGTTTACTGCCGGAAACTGGTCGCCTGCACAAGTTCCTGATGCTAATACTAATGCAGTGATACCATCACAATCAAATAACCCAATTATTACGGGACAAAATGCTGATTGTAAAGACTTAAAAATATTGGATGGATTTTTAACATTACAAGCTGGTTACGATTTAACTGTTAGTGGTGATGTATATCTTGGAAGTGGTACTAATGTTGGAATATTAGCCGTTGATAATGCGGCTTGCACTATTAATGTTTCAGGAAGCTGGACAAGAGCTCAAAATGCTATTTTTGTACAAGGAAATGGTACAGTAAACTTTAATGCCACCGGAGGAACAGTGTCTATCGATCCGAGAAATTCTGCATTTGGTAACCTAAATATTAATGGTGGTGCTTCGTTTTTAATCACTCGTGCAGAAATTTTTATTGATAATAATCTTACCATTGCATCAGGAGCACTTGTGCCTAATGTAAATAACTATTCAATCCATATTAAAGGTAATTATGATAATGTAGGGGGAACTTTCGACAATTCTGTAACAGGAACAGTATTGTTTGACGGAGATAATAACCAAACAATTACCAATGGAGAATTTACAAATGTTACGATTGATGGCTCAGGGACAAAAACAACGGCTAACCTTTGCATAATTAATGGTAATTTGCAAATTAAAAATGGAACTTTTGCTGGTGGTGATATAATTGATATGAATGGTTATGTTACCATTGACGCAAGCGGAAGTTTTGACGATGGAGGCTTTACGCATACATTTGGAGGAATTAGGTGGACAAGCACAGGAAGCTATTCAGGTGTAGGAACTATTGATTTTGATAGAGGCGGAACACAATATATTAATGGAGGAACATTTAACAACTTAGTATTTAAAAATAGTGGTGCCGTAATATTGGAAAATGATATTGATATTGTCGGTAATTTGTCTTTAATCGATCCGAATACTTATTTTAATGTTCAAACTTATCAAGTTACCAATACAAGTGGTACAGGAACATTCTCAATGGCTGATAGCAGAAGAATTTATGTTAGAGGTGCAAATAATTTTCCCATAGGTTTTGCAAACTATTCATTACATGAAAATAGTTCTACCTATTATGACGGTACTATCCAACAAACTATTGCTTCTGTTCCTGTTGTTTATGGAAATTTGTTTATTAATAATAGTACAAAAATATTAGCCGGACCACTAGATATAAATGGTTTCCTTTATTTTTATGATGATGCAGTTTTAGATGTTACTGCAAATAATTATAGAATCAATATAGAAGGAAACTGGAATAATACTGCAGGTGCAACATTTATTCCTCATGAAGGAGAGGTGGTTTTTGATGGAAATGACGCTTATACATATTTAAGAATTTATGATGAAAGTAAAGATACAAATCCTTTTTATAAATTAACAATTAACAAAGGTGCAGGCGAACTACGTTCCTACTGGACTGATATTACTATTCAAAATAATTTACGTGTTTTAAACGGAATTCTGTATCAAAATCAAACAATGTATGTTTCCGGTGATATGTCTGCAATATCAGGTACTTTTGGTGCTGCCGGAACGTATTACCTAAATAAGCCATCAGGTACATCTAATTTGCAATTAAACGGTTCTGTTATTAATAATCTGATAATAAATTCCGGTGCTACTTATTATTTGCAGGATGATTTATTAATGAACGGGCAATTTAATTTAATAGCCGGAACTTTTGATGGTAATGGGAACATGGTTAGAATGGGAAATTATGGTGAAGTAAATGAAATATCTGGTTTATATAAAATAGGGAGTGGTGGTATCTTACAACTTCCTAATTACGGTACACTTAAAGTTAACTCCGGTGGCGAAATTTGGGTTGTTGGCGAAGAAAATAATGTTGCGACTGTCACTAACTATGGCGGCAGGTATTATTTTAATGTCGAAAGCGGTGCTACTATTCGGGCTAAATATTATTTGTTCGAATATATGGCTGAAAACGGTATTTATATTAAAGATGGAGCAATAATAAATGCAAATTATAATTTCAGCTATGGAACCTTTACTAATGCTGCTAATGGGGGTACGTGTTTAAGAATTGAAAATACACAAGAGTTTTCTGAAAGTAATGGAAATCCTATTGTTCAGGTTTCATTTCCTTTAAATCCTAATGGAGGTGCTTCTAATGTTACTAAAACAAATACTGTTTCCGGTATTCTTGATTTTAAAGATTACTCTGGTGAGTTTGCCGGTGAAGACTTTGACAATGACCCGAATAATTTAATTAATTGGATATCGCCACCAACTATTGTTTGGACAGGTAATATTGATAATGATTGGTATAAAACAGGTAACTGGCAAGTTTCATCAGGACCTGACAGAATTCCGCTTATTTCTGATAATGTTATTATACCCCAAAAAACAAACCAACCGGTTATTGATATTGACGGTGCAGAGGCTAAAACTGTCGAAGTACAAGAAAATGCCACACTTACGCTTAGTTCATCTGCTGCTACAGATACTACGCTTAAAGTAGCTGAAGACATTAATATTGCTGGTAGAGTTGTGATGACATCAGGAAATGATACTTTAGCTGTCGGTGGAAATTGGACAAATACCGGTATGTTTACTGCGGGTACAGGTACGGTGATTATGAACTCTCAATCCGGCATAAAAATAATTGATAATCTGAATGATTACTTTTATAATTTACATATTAATACAGCAAATAATATTCAATTATCAAGAAATTTAGTGGTTAATAATAACTTTAAAATTATTAATGGTAGTTTTGATTTAGCTGCTAATAACAGAATTCTTACGGTAAAAGGTGATTTTGACAACAAAGATGTTTTTATTTCTCAGAATGGAAAATTAATTTTTGCAGGTTCAAATAGCCAGCAAAATTTTAATCCGGGTAATTCAACTTATTACAATATTGATATTAGTGTTGGTAGTGGAACTACTGTTTTGCTAAATGGAGTACTAAATGTACTGCATAATATGAATATAAATTCGGGAACTTTTGACTTGAATAACAGTACTTTTAATTTTGGGGATGGTACCGGAACTGATGTTTTAACAATTGCAGGAGGAACATTAAATGTTGATGAAAATGCCTATCTGAAACCTGCAAATACTGCTTCTGTTGAAGTTAATTCCGGTGGTGTAATTAAGTTTGTTGGAACAGATATTGATAATCCGGCTTATTTGCAATCGCAATCAGGATATTATTCATTTAGTGTCAATAGTGGAGCTACAATTCATGCAAAGTTCTATAATTTTGAACACATGAATGCAAATGGTATTCGTTTACAAGCAGGTGCTACTATTGATGCAACTGATAATTTCTCAGACGGTGTTTGGAGAAATGGTGTAAATCCCGGACAATATTTGTGGTTAGAAAATGATTTTACCGATTTTACAGTTACCGGTGTTTATTTCCACAATAGTGCTTCTGTAAATGTCAAAAGACTGTCCGGTTCAGGAATTATTACTTTTGAAGATGCATTAGGTTTATTAGCCGGTGCTGCTTATGAAGATGATAACCCTGCAAATGGCGAAACAACGGGGAATATTCATTGGACTTATACTCATACGGTTTGTATTTGGACAGGAAATATTGATACAGACTGGAACAAAACAGGAAACTGGGATAATAATCAAGTTCCTGATGCAAACTCAATTGCCAGAATACCCGATGTTTCTGCAGGCTCTAGTAATTTCCCTGTAATTGGTATCAACGCTGCTTCGATAGATGCTGTTTGTTATGATTTAATTATTGAGCAGGGAGCAAGCCTTAGTTTTGATAACGGTAAAAATCTTGATGTTGATAATACGGTTAATATAGCTACTAATGCTTTGCTTAAAGTAAACGCTGGTTCTAATTCGCAAATTAATGTTGGCGATATATGGTCGGTAGATGGTGTTTTTGAACATGGAAATTCAGCAACGGTTGTCTTTGATGCTCCGGCAGGAAAGTTATTAACTATTTCCGGTAATAGTAGATTCTATAATTTAGAAATTAATTCTACGGGAAATGCTGAATATTTAACAGGAAATCCATTGATAATTGATGGTAGTTTTACGATTACAAGCGGACAGTTTACCATATCTGATCCAAATGATACATTGTATGTAGGGGGTAATTTTTCAAATTCAGGGAATTTTATTCATGGAAACGGTGTTGTATATTTTAATGGTGCCAACCAAGATATAGCAAATACGGGTTCAGGAAACTTCTATAATATTACTTTTGCCGGTAGTCAAACAAAATCATTAACATCTGATATTACTGTTGAAAATGATTTAAATATTAGTACCGGTGCTACTTTGAATGGTGCAAGCTATAATATTAAACTTTATGGAGATTGGGTTGATAAAGGAACTTTCAGTCCGGGAACAAGTACTGTATCATTATTAGGTAGCAATACACAAGTTGTTGACAATTACAATACAGAAACCTTTTATAATTTCACGGTTAATAATTCAGCTCCTACATTTCCGCAAATTATTCTTTATGGAAATCTGGATTTATCCGGAGATAATTGGACATTGACGGACGGAGTTATTGAAAGTAGTAATAATGAAATGCTCTCAGTAGGACAAAACGTTGTCCTTTCCGGAGGAGATAATCAACAAAGTTATGTTACAGGTCCTTTAACGCGCACAGGAAGTACTGATTTTGTTTTTCCTCTTGGAGATGGAACTAAGTTTGCACGATTAGGGGTTTCAGGATTAACAGCTAATGCTACATTTGTTGCACAATATCATAATGCGGCATATACTGATGCTACAACAGTTGGGGCTGGCATTGATCATATAAGCAATTATGAATATTGGGACTTTAACAGAACTTCCGGTAGTGAAAATCCGATTGTTACTTTATATTGGGAAGATGGAACTGAATCTGAGATTGATAATCTGACAACGCTTACAGTTGTGCAATATATAAGTGGACAATGGGAAGACCTTAATAACGGTGGCACAACAGGTACTATTGCATTGGGAACTATCTCGTCAGGAACCAGCTTAACTTCCTTTGGTCCTTTAACTTTTGGTTCAACAAATGGAGACAATCCGCTACACAGTTATTCTAAGTGGAATGGTAATGTTTCTACTGTTTGGAATGATGCTGCCAACTGGACAGGAGGTATTCCTGATGCTACAAAAAATGCTATAATTCCCGCTGCACCTTCAAATCAGCCGGTTATCGATATTAATGCTCAGGTCAAGCAGCTTACTATTGAAGAAAATGCAAGTTTGAATATTAATCCGTTAAAATCTTTAACTACTAATGGTAGAATTACAATAAATGGAACTCTACGATTAAATTCTGATGCAAATGGCAATGCTTCATTTATTAATAATGACGTAATAAGCTATGGTGTTAATGCTAATGTTTATACCGAATTATATTTAACAGGCTGGAAATATCATTATGTTTCATCGCCAACGGTGGCTGCGCCTGCTGATATTTTTAAAAGTGTAGCTTCTGCACCTCAATACAATCATAATTTTTACTGGTATGATGAAACTGATGAAAATGCTGATTGGAGTGCAACGGCTTGGCACGAAGAAAATGGAAATATGGGGATAATGACCGGTTATGCAACATATTTTGATAGAAATCCTACGGTGATTTTTGACAGAAGCACTTGTGGTGATTTTAATACAGGTGATAAAAGTAAATCACTTACATATACCGGTTCGAGTGCAGCGGAGGTATTAAAAAGAGGGTGGAATTTAGTGGGTAATCCTTTCCCTGCATATATTGATTGGGACGCTGCCGGCTGGGTAAAGACGAATATTTATAACTCAGTCTATTTTTGGAATGGTACTAATTATTCATATTATGTTCCTGCCGGTGATCCGGATGGAGCTCATGATGGGGGGGCAGGAACAAATGATGCTACCGGAATTATACCACCTATGCAAGGATTTTTTGTGAAAGTTAAAGAAGGAATACCCGATACCGATAATCAAACCGGTATTCTAACAATACCTGAAACTGCCAGAACAACGGCTACGCATGCATTTTGGAAAAAGGCTAATAAGACAGAACCTATAAATTCCATTAGGCTTATTGCTTCGGGAAACGGCTATACCGATGAAACCTTGTTAAGAATTGTTAATTCAGCTTCTTATGAGTTTGATGATAACTATGATGCCTTTAAATTGATTAGTACTACTTCAGGTATTCCACAAGTTTATACTATTGGAACGGATACTATTGAGTGTGCTATTAGCTCTGTACCTGATTTTTATGATGAACTTATTATTCCCGTTGGTTTCAGTGCCAATCAAGCAGGTTCATATACTTTTACAGTTAATAACTTTGTACTGTCTGATGGTAGAGATGCTTTTTTTGAAGATAAGTACACTAATGAAACAATGGGTCTAAATAACTTGAATTATACATTTAGTACAGAAACCGGAAAATTTGAAGATAGATTTGTTATCAAATTTACTCAAGAAGTTACTGCAATAGATGATCTTAATAAGATTGAAAATGCCAACATTAAGATTTATTCTAAAAATGGCAATATCTATTTAAAAACAGATGTTCCAAAAGCTATTTTAGGTGAACTTAAAGTTTTTGATGTAAAAGGAAACATTGTTTTAATAACGAAAAATAATACAGAAGGTTTTGCTGAAATTCCGCTAAATGTTGTAAATGGTGTTTATGTAGTTGTTTTGAACAATGATAAAAGGCAAGTTAAACAAAGGGTAGTTATTTTTAATCCATAAAACAACTAACTCTCAAAAAAAAAATCCGCATTCAAAGTGAGTGCGGATTTTTTTTGATAAGTTTATGAAAACTGTTTATACAGGAAGCATTCCTATTACTGATTTATATCATTGTTTCACCTTTTCTTTTCCTTTAATTTTGTAATAAATTATGGTTATGCTCTATGCGAGATAATATTTTCAATTTTTTGTTTGAGAACAGTAGTGATGCAATTTTTTTATCCGATTTGCATGGAAACCTTATTGAAGTAAATAAAACTGCATGTGATATAATGGGCTATACAAAACACGAACTGACAAAAATGAACTTTCGTGATTTAAAAACGCCTAAATATCGTCAATCAGTAGGTGAAAATATTAAAAGAATAATTGAAAATAAACTTTATACCTACGAAACTGAGCATCAAAAAAAGAATGGCGAAATTTGCCCTATAGAAATTAAAAGCCGTTTAACAGAGTATAATAATAAAACGGTAATTATTTCAGTGGCAAGAAATATTGCCGAACGTAAAGAATTTGAAAAACAACTTTTACAAACCATTATTAAAACCGAAGAAAAGGAACGAAAACGTTTTGCTGCTGATTTGCATGATGGTTTAAGCCCTTTATTATCAACCATTAAGCTTTATGCAGATTTATTAAAATCAGATGATTTAAAAAATACAAACAAAAAACAATTGCTTCAAGATATTGAGGACATTGCTGAATTGGCTATTTCTACGGCAAAAGAAATTGCCAATAATATTACGCCGGGCATATTGCACGATTTTGGTTTGGCTATAGCTGTGAATGAATTTTGTAAATATGTAAATAATACCAAAAAAATTAAAATTGAAGTAAAAACAGGGGAATACCTTAACGAAGATAATAAACTAATAGATACAGTCCTATATCAGTCTATAAAAGAATTGATTAATAATGCAGTTAAACATTCGGGAGCACAAAATGTAAAAATTGAGTTAAAAACCAAGAATAAACAAATTATTTTATACTATAAAGATGATGGAAAGGGTTTTGACCTAGCAGCTATAAAGGAAAATAATACAGGATTGGGACTGAAAAATATTATGAATAAAATAAAAACCATTAAGGGTACTTGTGATTTTTACAGCAAAATTGGCGAAGGTGTCCGGTTTATGGCAGTAATTAAAATTTAGCAAATATGGAAATAATAGGAGTAATTATAGCCGATGATCATCTTATTTTTCGTAAAGGGCTAAGTATTGTTTTAAATGAAATACCTTTTGTAAAGCTTATTGCCGAAGCATCTGATGGCAATGAGTTGTTAAATATATTAAAGAAGCGTCCGGCAGATATTGTACTAATGGATATTAATATGCCCGGAATGGACGGAATTGAAGCAACAAAAAAAATGAAAGATAAATATCCGGAAACAGAAGTTATTGCTTTAACAATGCATGAAGAAATTGGCTATTTTAATAAGATGATTGAAGCCGGAGCAAAGGGTTTTTTATTAAAAAAAATCACCAAAGATCAACTCGAAGCAGCCATTAAAGCTGTTTTTTATGGAGAAACTTTCTTTTCCGAAGAATTTGTATTAAGTGCAAAACCTAATAAAATACCAACTCAAAATAAACCTTCCATTGAAATTTCAGAGCGTGAAAAAGAGGTTCTAAAACTTATAGCTAAAGGATACTCCAATCAGGAAATTGCCGAAAAACTATTTCTTAGTAAACGCACAGTGGACGGTCATAAAGCTCGTCTTTTTGAAAAAACCGGAGCTAAAAATGCCCCTAACCTTATTATGTATTCTCTTAAAAATGGCTTGATTTAATTGGTAATTCAGAACTTATTTTATTGTTTACTTTATTTTCTAGTGTTATGTCAAGTATGTTGTGTCGTATAAGTTGAAGTTATTTTTGCGTAGAACAAGGCAAAAATTTTTAGCATAGCAATAGTTATGGTTAAAATTTTTAACAAAGTTCTACGCAAAAAGAACGAAACTTGGTATGACTAAAACATGCTTGACATGACACTAGTATTTCTTTTCACTCCGCATTGCGCAAAATACCTGTTTTTATTAAAAGACTTGATACTCTTTTAATATAGCTGATTAACTCGCTGATTAATAGATTGTTATTTGCTGTTGAACAACATGTTTTAATATATAGTTCCAACTCATTTATAAAACACTCTGTATTACAGATTCTTACAACAATCATTAGGTATTTATACCCAATTTTCTGAGAACAAAATACGCTACCATAAAATACTGAAGCAGCATACATTTGTTGTATAAAGAATAAAAAAAATCAATCATGGAAAAATCAAAAAAAGTACTCATTGTAGATGACGATATTGATGTAATAAATATCGTACAGACAATTCTTGAAAATGAAGGCTTTCAGGTTATTATTGCCGGTGGCAAAGACGAAGCTATTGAAAAAGCAAAAGTTGAAAATCCCGATTTGGCTATTTGCGATGTAATGATGTCCACACATTTTGAAGGTTTTGAATTGGCAAAAGAGTTTATGACGAAAGATGAATTTAAAAACATGCCGGTTTTAATTCAAACCTCAATAAATGTATTTTCTTCACCCGATGAAGATGCAATGCGATTTGCCAGAAACTACCGTAGCGAAATGAACGATCATGATTTAGATGTATTATTGGTAGAAAATCTAAAAACAGGAAAAGCAGGAATTGATTATAAAAATGAGCAAGGAGAAATCGTTTGGTTGCCTGTTGATGGTTTTATCAGCAAACCTGTAAATGCTAAAAAATTAATTGAAGCTATTAATCGAGTTTTATAATTAGCGTGTAAAATACAGCTGAAAAAGTATAAAAGTACGCCGGAAAAGAAGTATCACATTATTGACATATCCGGTGAAATTCTTTAACAAAGCCATATCAAACCGGCGTACTTAATTTTTAAACAGGTAAAAAATGGATACAAAACACAACATAACAATATGTATGGGAAGTGCCTGTTTTTCGCGTGGCAGTAGAAATATTGCCGATGCCGTAAATAATTTCTTTAATAATAATCTGCCCGATAATGTGTTTTTATCCGGCAGTTTATGTACCGGAAATTGTGAGAAAGGTCCGGTAATGATTATTGATGATAAAGTATATAAGCAACTTGATGAAGAAAAAGTAATTGAAATATTAAATCAATATAATTTTAAATAAATCATGGCGCAACTAATCGTAACCGATAAAGAAAAATGTAATTTAAGCTACACATGCATTCGGGTTTGTCCGACAAAAGCCATTAAAATTGAAGACGGACATTCACATATTATTGCAAGCAGATGCATCGGTTGCGGACATTGTGTAACGGTTTGTGCTCAAAATGCAATTTCCTATCGTTCGGATAAAAACACTACGCTACAACTTATAAAATCAGACACTAAGGTTGCCGCTTTGTGCGATCCGGCAATAGCCGGCGAGTTTGTTGATATTTCCGATTATCGAAAGTTCGTGGCAATGCTTAAAGAGCTGGGTTTTGATTTAGTGAATGAAGTAGCCTTTGGCGTTGATTTAGTCGCACGAAAATATCAGGAATTATATAATAATTTTCACGGAAAATATTATATAACCACAAAATGTCCTGCTACTACAGCTTATATAATTCGTTACAAACCGGATTTGGTAAACAATTTAGCACCCATTATTCCATCATACATTGCTATGGCAAAAGTAGTCAGGCAAAAATACGGAAAAGATTTAAAAACCGTGTATATAACATCTTGCACATCAGCAAAAGATGAGGTTAAACAATTTGACAATACCGATGCTGCTATTGATGCAGTAATTACTTTTTCTGAACTTCAGCAACTTTTTGATGATTATAATATTTACGAAAAAAAAGTAGAATACTGCGATTTTGACCCGCCACTAAGTAAAAAAGGCGGCTTGTTTCCTATTAGTCATGGAATGTTACAAACTATTGATATTGTTGATAGTTTACTGGACAGTAATGTACTAATTACCGAAGGAAGAACCAACTTTTTACAATCATTAGACGAATTTAGTAATGAAGATAAATTTACCCAACATTTAGATTTGTTTTACTGTAAAGGCTGCATTATGGGACCCGGAACTACTTCGGGAGGTAAAAAATTTACACGCAGAACCCATGTGGTTAATTATGTTAAAAAACGATTGGTAAATTTCGATGCAGCTCAATGGGAAAAAGAGATACAGGAGTTTCAAAATATTGATTTATCACGTCGATTTAAAGCCATTGACAAGCGAATGCCTTTTCCTTCCGAGCAAGACATTCATAAAGTTTTGGCGGATATAGGAAAATTAAAGGCAGAAGACCAATTAGGTTGCGGTTCATGTGGATATCCTACTTGTCGTGAATTTGCTATTGCAAATGTACAAGGATTGGCAAATTACGAAATGTGCTATACCTATTCGTTAAAAGAAATGCACAATTCTGTAAATAAACTAAATGCCACAAACCGGAAATTGCAAAATATTCAACAAGCACTAAAAAAGAGTGAAGAACAAGCAAAAGCCGAAAAAAAAGCGGCTAAAGAAGCTGCCGAAACAGTTACCACAATGTTAAACAAAATCAGAGCCGGAGTAGTTTTGGTAAATGATGATTTCAAAATCATAGAATCTAATTACAGCTTTATCAATATGTTGGGCGAAGATGCTCAAATTATTAATGAAACAATACCCGGATTGCGCGGTGCAGATATTCGTTCGTTAGTGGCTTTTAGTAAACTCTTTGAAACAGTTTTGCATACCGGTGAAGATATTTTAAATAAAGATGTAAAACTTGATAATGCTTTTTTAAACATCTCGGTTTTTACCATTAAAAAAAATAAAATAGTAGGCGGAATAATTCGGGATTTAACCTTACCGGAAGTACAGCGTGAAGAAATTATTAACAGGGCAAGAAATGTAATTCAGGAAAATCTGAAAACAGTACAGCAAATAGCCTTTTTGCTTGGCGAAAGTGCTGCTAAAACCGAACGAACATTAAACTCTATTATTGAAGCACAAAAACTTAGAAACGGTACACATGATACAGGAAAATAAATTCTTTCTCGATATTTATTGCCAACAAAACAATCATGTTGGGGAGTTTATTTGTGGCGATGTGTTCCTTACCAAAAAGGTTAAAGAAGAAGACCGTACCATAGTGGTACTTTCCGATGGTATGGGAAGTGGGGTTAAGGCTAATGTTTTGGCTACACTTACTGCATCTATGGCTGTAAATTTTGCCGTTGAACATGGTGAAATTACCACAACTGCCGAAGTAATAATGGATACACTTCCCGTTTGCAGCATTCGTAAAATGAGTTATTCCACATTTACTATCATCGATATTGAAGAAAACGGCTTTACAACTATAGTTGAATATGATAATCCCGAATGTTTGATATTAAGAGGACAAAAACTTTATCATCCGAATTGGGAAAATATTGTCCTTGAAAAAGGGGCGAACAAAGGAAAAACTATTCGCACATGCAATTTTCAAGCGCAATTGGAAGATCGTATTTTCTTTTGGTCGGATGGAATTGTACAATCCGGAATGGGCTCGCGTAGGTTTCCTTTTGGCTGGGGGCGCAATGATTTACAAAACTATGTTTTGGAAACCATAGCCAAAGAGCCATATGAGGCATCTATAAAACTTGCAAAAAAAATTGTAAACAAAGCCATTGCCAACGATGGAGGAAAATCAAAAGACGATAGCTCTGCCGGAATAATTTATTATCGTAAACCGCGAAGATTGCTTTTTGTCAGTGGTCCGCCTTTTAATAAAGAAGACGATTATGAGTTTAGTAAAAAAATCATCGATTACAAAGGTAAAAAAATTATTGCCGGCGGAACAACTGCCGAGGTAGTCGTTAGGGAAATGAAATTGAAAGCCAAAGCCGGTTTGGAAAGTATTGATAAAAGTTTACCGCCTATTTCCTATGTGGCAGGTATTGATTTAGTTACCGAAGGAATTTTAACACTCGGTAAAGTAATTAAGATACTCGAAGAGTATAATTCTGAATACCGGTTAAAAAATGGACCTGCTGACCGAATTGTAAAAATGTTTTTAAACAGTGATGAAATACACATTTTAAACGGAACAAATGTAAATGTAGCACATCAAGACCCAAATTTACCGGTCGAATTAGAAATCAGAAGAACGGTTATTAAAAGAATAGCCAAACTCTTGGAAGAAAAATTTTTAAAAGTTGTTGATGTAGAATATATGTAAATGAAAGAAGAAACATTGACCATAATGAATATTGGCAAAATATGTAATTTATTAAAAGCTAAACTTATTTGTGGAGCTAACTTATTAGATAAAGAAGTAACGTATGGTTTTGCAAGTGATTTAATGAGTGATGTTTTAACATTGGATAATGATGATATTGTATTAATTACCGGTTTAACAAATATGCAAACAATGCGTACAGCTGAGATTTCTGAAATTCCGTGTATTGTATTTGTCAGAAATAAAAAAGTAACTGATGAGATGATAAAAATTGCCATTGATAATGATATAGTTCTTTTAGAATGTAAATATTCAATGTTTAAAACAATTGGAATTCTCTATGAAAACAATTTAAAACCAGTTTATTGATAATGAATTTTAACTTTAAAATAAATGGAGGTGACTTTTCTGGAGCAGGACGTGCTTCAAGTGATATTAAAAAAGTATTGAAGAAACTGAATGTACATCCTAAAATTATTAAAAGAATTGTTGTGGCGCTTTACGAAGCTGAGGTTAATGTTGTGGCACATGCAAAAAAAGGAAGTATTAACGCTGAAATTGATAGTGAAAAAATACGTATTACTGTTGTTGACGAAGGACCAGGCATCCCTGATATAAAAAAAGCTATGACAGAAGGGTTTTCAACAGCATCTTCAAAAGTTCGAGAAATGGGTTTTGGCGCGGGAATGGGATTGCCTAATATGAAAAAGAATGCAGATGTTTTAAATATCAAGTCAAATGTTGGAAGCGGTACAATGGTAGAATTGATAACATTTTTTAAGTCCTAAAAGTTTTAACTATGTATAAAAAGGAGTTTTATCATGCTTTGAAAGTAGATTATGATTTATGCTATGGATGTATTCATTGCATGTTAGCTTGTCCTACAAAAGCAATTCGTATAGTAAACGGAAAGGCACATATTTTTGACAACAAATGTATTGATTGTGGTGCTTGTGCCATTGCCTGTCCTTTCGGTATCATTACATTTCACAAAGTACCCGAAATTTATTTCGGCCGCGAAGTAAATGCCAAATGCGACGGTTGTATTGACCGGGTGCGTGAAGGCCGCGAACCTGCTTGTGTGGAGGCTTGTAAAACAGGTGCCCTGGTATTCGGCGAAATTAACCAGCTTATCCGTAACAGCCGGAAAGACTTTACGATTCGTATGATTAAATCGCAGGGTGCAGATGTGGAAACCTCCAAGATTCCGGCATCTGTAAGCCAGTATCGCGAAATTTTGAAAAAAATTGCCGGTATCGGTCCCTTACCCAACTCTTGATTATTAACCTAAAAAATATTTTGAAAAATGAAAAAAATGATAGACGCTAAATTAATAGCTCAGCAAAGATCAATTGACGAATCAAGTCAGGAAATAATTGAAAAAGCCATTAAAGAGGGCATAGAAACCGCTTGGGACCGACTTGAAAAACAACAACCGCAATGCGGATTTGGACAACTCGGAGTTTGTTGTAACAACTGTTCGATGGGCCCCTGCCGTGTAGATGTTTTTGAAGAAGACGGCCCTACAAAAGGCGTTTGCGGTGCAAATGTTGATACCATTGTTGCCCGTAATTTATTGGATGACCTTCTTGTCGGAGCTGCTGCCCACTCCGACCACGGACGTGAAGTGCTTGAAGTTCTTTTGGAAACTGCCGAAGGAAAAGGACAGGGTTACGAGATTACAGACGTAGAAAAGTTAAAAGTGGTTGCCGGAGAATACCATATTGAAACGGAA
>JAKIUH010000409.1 GCA_021647685.1 Bacteroidales bacterium | reverse complement strand
ATTTTTGTGTAGAACAAGGCAAAAATTTTTAGCATAGCATTAGTTATAGTCAAAATTTTTAACAAAGTTCTACGCAAAAAGAACGAAACTTGGTATGACTAAAACATGCTTGACATGACACTAGTACTTCGCAAAAACTTAAAGTTAGATTAAATTCTTTAAATCAAACTATGTTATCCCACTTTGTAGTTTGTAAAACTCTCAGGCATTTAGGCATCACAAGCAAGTTTAATACGGATAATCAAATGAGTACCGTAAACATTGAAACGACCTAACAGACGATTTAAGCGAATATCAAGATTATAAATCATCATCTTCAACAGGCGGTTTTATATCGGCAAGTACCGATGTCCAGATGGTGGCTTTCCAATATCCGCGATTATTCTTTTTAACAGTAATGGAACGTTTATTCCCGACACCCGATGATTTAACCATTACCTTAGTTCCTGCGTCCGATTTTCCAATCAGATTTACAGATAAATCATACTCATAAGGCAATTTTGCAGTATATCCATTGTCAGGGGTAGCACCAACAATATATGAATTAGGTATCAGTTTGTTATTTTCAATATTCCGCTTAATCAAATCCATGTCGCTATCGGCTAATTTATAGCCCTTATAAGTTTTGCCTTCTTTTAATAATGATTTATGAACAGCAATTACCAAGCATTTTTCACCAAGCTTAGGATTATCTGCATAAATTTTTAATGCCAACAAAAACATGGCAGCACCGCCTTCGGGAGTAGTTGCAATTGCATTACGCAGACTCACAAAATCATCTACAGTTTTTGGTTGTTCGGCAATTACAATATTTTGTGCATAAGCCTGAAAACTTAACACAAAAATAAACAGTATTGAAATTAATATTTGTTTCATATTCAAATTGTTTTAATTAATGTTCTATGATTTATTAATACCATAAATCCACAAACTATATCCTGCTGTAAAGCCTAAATCCTGTCCAACTGCCGTGGATACACACCGTAAGTTTGTATATTCGAAAAAAACTTCTACCTATGGTCAAAGTAAATACTTACCATAACTAATATTGTACAGCACCAACATTGATACATTTTATAAAGTTGGCAGACAATAATTTGGCTTTTCGATAAGAATATATTTTGCAAATTTAAAGTTTATACAAATTTACACTAAATTTTTAAACTGAAACAATAAATAATTATTGTTTACAAATAGCAGTTTTTTCGCTTAATAATTTTCTGCTATTTTTACCCGTTCAATAAATTTTGAATATTATGTCCATACGATTTATAATTTTTTCTTTTATACTGGTTTTAATAGATTTATATGTTTTTAGAGCCATCAGGGCTCATGTAATAAATCTAGATACCTGGCTAAAATACAGTATTTACATTGCTTTTTGGAGTTTACCGCTCATCTTTTTATCGGTAAGTTTTTATTATCTGAATTTTGCACAAGAAACTAATTTTCGTTCTTCAAAGTTATTTTTGTTTTTAGGTGCATTTTTTGTGCTTTTTACTTTGCCTAAATTAATTATTTTAACAGCACAGTTTTTAGAAGACATTAGTAAATTGATGGCATTTTTGCTTAAAAAACTTTCCAATCCCGATCAGTTGCTTTATGAAAACGCTGATAAAATCAGTCGTTCAGAATTTATCACTCATATTGGATTAATTCTTTCAGTTATTCCGTTTTTGGCTTCTATTTATGGCATTTTAGTAGGTCGATTCAATTTTTCAATCATCCGTAAAAAAATAAAATTCAGCAATTTACCCAAAGCATTTTCGGGTTTTCGCATTGTTCAATTTTCTGATTTACATATTGGCAGTTTAAAAGGACACGAAGACAAACTCATTGAAGCAATAGAGTTAATGAACGCCCAAAATCCGGATGTGGTATTTTTTACCGGAGATATTGTAAATAATATTGCCGCCGAATTAGACGGTTGGGAAAATATTTTATCAAAAATTAAAGCAAAATACGGCGTTTTTTCAATTCTGGGAAATCATGACTATGGCGAATATTTTCCTTGGAAGAATGAAGAAGACAAAAAAAATAATTTAAACAATTTAATTGCACGTCATCAACAAATGGGGTTTAAGCTATTGCTTAATGATGCGGCAATTATTGAAAAATCAGGTGAACGAATTGCCATTCTGGGCGTTGAAAATTGGGGCAAGCGCCCTTTTCCGCAATATGGAAATTTAAACAAAGCACTTGAAAGGGCAGGGGATGTACCCTTTAAATTATTACTATCGCATGATCCTACCCATTTTGACGAAAAAGTTGCCGGAAAAACTGATATTGCCCTAACTTTTTCGGGTCATACGCACGGAATGCAGTTTGCCATAAATTTTGGAGGTATTAATTGGAGTCCGGTAAGTTGGAAATATCCGAAATGGGGCGGACTCTATCAGCACAAAGACAAAGAACAATATCTTTATGTTAATATTGGTTTGGGTTATATTGGTTTTCCGGGTAGGGTAGGTACCAACCCTGAGATTACGGTATTTGAATTGCAGAATATATAATTTATTTATTTCTAAGCCCCAAGGCAACTGCCATTTGGTTAAATTAAATAAGGCTTTCAACCTGTATTTGTGAAATTACTAAAGGAAAATTTAGTACAAAGGCTGAATTATTTGAAACAGAAATGGATTTATTTGCAAAAATTTTAATCACTGATTATCAGAAAGTATAAAATTAGTAAATTTTAATACCCTCTTACAAGCCGAGAAGAGAATTTGCGAAAGTTAAGTAATTTAAAATAAGATAATAAGCTTAAGTTTATTTATAATCCCCTTTTTTCTACTAAGCTTGAACAGTATAAATAAAATATTTCAAGAATATTAAAAATATTACCGGTTGTTAAAACCTTAATTTAAAAAAAAATAAATCCTATTTCTCATCTACCTTATACAATATATCCAAATAACGTTTTAATAAATCGTCCACGGCACCACTAAAGGGAATACTTGCCGCCAATCCATAAACAGGCGCCATTCCCCCTTCGGTTTTGGGCTGGGCTTTTACCTCGGTAACTGCCTCTTTAAGGTCTTTGACAAAACGTTCGGCTACGCCTGATTGTGTATGGCGAAGCGTTATCGCAATATGCACAGCAGAGGGCTTGTGCAAGCCGTTTAAACTCCATCCGCGTGAAGTCATGGCATCAAGTACTTTGTAAACATCCAATTCTTTTGAGCCAAAGGCAATCACCCAAAGCGGATTACCGAGAATATAGAGTTCGGGTATTTCATCAATGCCTTTTTTTATCGTTTCGGCTGTTTTCATAATGCGCTCCGTTGCATCAAGATAGCCTTTTTCGCCTACGGAGACAAGAGTAGCCCAACAGGCTGCACTCAAAGCGCCGGGGCGACTGCCGGCAAATGTCGGTGAAAAGTAAAGACCTCCGGGCCAATCGGCAGTGGTGTAAAACTGATAATGACGCAAATTCAAATTGCGATATAATACAACGGAGGTTCCCTTTGCAGCATAGCCGTATTTATGCGTATCGGCAGACATGGAAGTTACCCCCGGCAAACGGAAGTCAAAAAGCGGTATTTCGTAGCCAAGTTTCTCCGCCCAAGGCAAAACAAATCCGCCCAAACAAGCATCAGTGTGAAAACCAATTTTACGTTTACGGGCAATTTCTGACATTTCTTCAATAGGGTCAATAATGCCGTGGGGAAAAGAAGGAGCAGAGCCAGCAATTACAACTGTATTTTTATTTAC
>JAKIUH010000408.1 GCA_021647685.1 Bacteroidales bacterium | reverse complement strand
CTCTATTCGTGTAGTGGGCGAATACAAAAATCTAAAAGAAATTGAAAATACCATAGTAAAATCAGATAAAGGAAACATTGTATATTTGCGCGATGTTGCTGAAGTTGTCGATACCTATGCCGAACCCAAAAGCTTTGCACGTTTGGATAAACAACCTGTAGTATCATTGCAAGTGATTAAAAAAGGTGGAGAAAATCTTTTGAGTGCCGTAGATCAAATCAACCAAATCCTTAAAGAAGGATACAAAACCGGTGATTTAAGTCCGGCTTTAAAAATTACCATTACTAACGATCAATCCAAACGTGTACGCGACCAGCTTACAAACCTTTGGAACAGTATGATTATGGGCGTTATTTTTGTAGTGCTGGTCTTGTTCTTTTTCTTAGGTTTACGAAATGCACTTTTTGTTGGAATTGCTATCCCTATGTCCATGTTACTTTCTTTTGCTATTTTATCGGTTCTCGGGGCAACCATTAATATGATGGTACTTTTTTCTTTAATATTGGCATTGGGCATGTTGGTTGATAATGCAATTGTAGTAATCGAAAATATTTACCGCTTTCTCGACCGCGGATATTCGGTTTTTGAAGCCGCAAAACTTGCCGTTGGCGAAATTGCCTTAGCAATTATATCTTCTACGGCAACCACACTTGCTGCCTTTTTCCCTCTTTTATTTTGGAACGATATTATGGGCGAATTTATGAAATACATGCCCATTACGCTTATCATTGTCCTTTCGTCTTCTCTATTCGTTGCACTGGTAATTGTCCCTGTGTTTACTATAACTTTTATTAAAGAAGGTAAAGAACATCGCCCTAACAAAAAGAAAAATTTAATCATTGCTTTTTCGCTGATTGCATTTGCAAGTATTTTTTATTTTTCAAAATCATTCGGTTTTGCTAATATAATGATGCTTTTGGCAATATTAATTCTTCTAAATTTGTTTGTCCTTTTTGATTTATCTGTTTGGTTTCAAAATGTAGCACTTACAAAAATGGAAAATTGGTATTTAAAAATCATCCAATTTTCATTACGAGGTAAAAATCCAAAAATATTTCTTGCAGCCACAGTATTTTTGCTCTTTGCCACAATGATTTTTATGCAAATGCGCGATTTAGATGTTGATTTCTTCCCAAAAACCGACCCTCAATATGTGAATGTAATTACTGAATTTCCTATTGGTACCGATGTTACGGTAACCGATTCAGTTGTAAACCATATTGAAGACGATATTATCCGCATATTAAAACCCTATCAAAGTTTAGTCGAGTCAATGCTTACAACTGTTGGTAAAGGGGCTAAACGAGCGCAAGATATTGAAATGGGGAATACACCTAATAAATCAATAACCACCATTAATTTTATCGATTATGAGTTCAGGAACGGTGTTTCAACAATCGATATTTTAAAAGCATTAACAGACTCTTTATCAGATAAATATGTCGGTATTGAAATATTTATCGAGCAAAACCGTATGGGACCACCCGCCGGATATCCTATAAATATTGAAGTAAAAGGAAATGACATCTATCAATTGGTTGCCATTACCGACAGTATGGAAATGATGATTAACAAAGCCGGTATTGAAGGAATTGAAGGATTTAAAATTGATATTGAAACAGGAAATCCTGAACTGCTTGTTAATATCGACCGCGATAAAGCACGCCGTTTCGGACTTTCTACTTTCAGCATTGCCATGGCAATTCGTACAGCTCTTTTCGGCAAAGAGCTATCTGATTATAAAGGCAGAGAAGACGATTATCCCATTCAATTACGATTTAAACAACAATATCGTTACAATCTGTCCTCATTATTAAATCAAAAAATTACCTTCCGAAACAAGCAAGGCAGGTTAATGCAAGTACCTATTTCTTCAGTTGCCGATATTACATACAGTACAAGTTTCGGAAGCATCAAACGAAAAGATTTAGACCGTGTAGTTACCTTATATTCAAATGTAAAAACAGGATACAATGCTAATCGTATTAACGAACAAATTAAAAAAACACTAAAAAAATATCATTTACCACACGGTTACGAATACGAATTTACCGGTGAACAAAAAGAACAGGCAAAAACCATGAAATTCCTAACAACCGCTTTAATGGCAGCTATTTTGTTAATTACCATAATTTTGGTAACACAATTCAACTCATTTGTAAAACCCGGAATTATAATAGCAAGCGTGTTATTTAGTACTATCGGAGTATTTGGCGGTATTGCAACATTTAAAATGCACATTGTAGTTCTAATGACCGGTATCGGTATCGTTTCGCTTGCAGGAGTAGTGGTAAACAATGCCATTGTGCTTATTGATTATATTGATTATTTAAAAACTAAACGTAAAGCGGCTTTAGGAATGTCCGAAACGGATAATTTACCGCTCAATGAAATAAAAAATTGCATTGTCGATGCCGGAAAAACACGTTTTCGTCCCGTTCTTTTAACCGCAATTACCACTGTGCTTGGCTTATTACCAATGGCTATGGGTTTAAATATCGATTTTGTTAAAATGTTTACCGATTTCAGTCCCAATATCTATTTTGGTGGCGATAATGCAGCATTTTGGAGTGCTATGTCGTGGACCGTAATTTTCGGTTTATCTTTTGCAACATTTCTAACGCTGGTAATTGTTCCCGTAATGTATTTATTGGGAAACAAAATAAAACTAAAAGCAGTAACCCCCGCTGAAATAAATAAAAATTAACAGGGCGGCAAACGGGTCTTCCGCTCATAGTCCTCAAAGCCGCACAGGCAAAACATCGGCAAAAAAGTAGCTCTGTATCCGCCGCTCTTTTTTGCCGTGTTTTGCATCTGTCCGGCTTTTGCGGGCTATCCGCTTCACCCCCTGCCGCATACCCGTACCACAGCTCTCCAGAGCTGTGAAATTTTAATAAACTCACTTGTAAAACTTTTAAACGTCCAATGGACTTCAAAACGTTTAAAAAATAAAAACCAAATGTTTTAATCAAGAAATCTGCGTAAATCCTATTAATCTTTGGATTTATAAAATTTTACATTTCAGGAGAACTGTGCTAGTTGTAAAGCACCAAAGGTAGGTGCAGGATACAAAGAGTTAAGAATTTTTACAAAGTAAAAATACTATCTGTGTTAATCTGCTAAATCTGCGGATATACTATACTCTATACATAAAATTTATTAAATTTACCTCATAAAATTATTCCTTAAATCTATAATATCGTGAAACATCCATCCGCCAGCTGGCGGACACAGTGGCATGATTATTTAAATACGAAAAATGAGCAAAAACCTTGATGTTAGTGGATGTTCCATGAGACCATTAAAAACAATTAAAAAATAAACTCATGAAAACATTATTATCATTAACAATACTACTGATACAAATAAACCTGATTGCTCAAAAAACAAACATAAAAAATCCGTATCAACCCGTAAAAGATGCGCTAAAACTTTTAAAATCGGACAAAGACCTAAAAAATGCAAGTATTAGTTTTTTGGCTACTGAAATAAGCACAGGCAAAACTATTGCCGAATTAAATTCAAATCAAGGAATGATACCCGCTTCAACACAAAAATTATTTACCACAGCCACAATATTAGAACTAACAGGAATCAATTATCGTTTTAAAACCACAATACAATACTCCGGTACCATTGATACACTCACAAAAACCCTTAAAGGCAATTTAATTATACAGGGTGGGGGAGACCCAACACTTGGTTCAAGATATTTTTACAAAAACCAAC
>JAKIUH010000016.1 GCA_021647685.1 Bacteroidales bacterium | reverse complement strand
AAGATTTTACACCTCATGTACCGAGGGTTGAAAAAATTATTGTTCCAAAAGATATGATTGGTTCAATTATAGGTCCCGGTGTAAAAATTATTCAAGAAATTCAGGCGGTAAGTAATACAACCATTACCATTGAAGAAAAAGATGAAAAAGGAATTGTATTAATTTCCGGACCTGACAAAGAAAGTATTGAAACAGCTTTGGCAAAAGTTCGTGCGATTGTCGAGGTGCCTGAGGTAGGTATGGTTTATCGCGGTAAAGTAAAATCTATTGTATCTTTTGGTGCATTTGTAGAAATTTTACCCGGTAAAGATGGATTATTGCACATCTCAGAAATTGAATGGAAACGTTTAAATTCTGTTGAAGATGTTTTAAAAGAAGGTGAAATGGTGGATGTTAAGATTATTGATATTGATCAAAAATCAGGAAAATTAAAACTATCGCGTAAAGCATTATTACCAAAACCTGAAAAGAAAAATTAAATATCGAAGACAGGGTAGTCGCTTTTTAACGGCTATCCTGTTTTGTATTCTATTTTAAAATCTAAAATTAATTATGCAAGAATCGCTTTGGTATCAAAAATTAGAAAAAACAGCTATTGAGCAGAATGATTTATTGTATAAAAACGATTTTAAGTTTTTTCAGGTAGATACTTTTTTAAAAGTTGCTCAAAAAATTGATCGATTTTCAGATGAATGTCCGGTTTGTAAAGAATCCAAACAAATTTCCGAAGAATTAGCCGAAAATTTGTTTGAATACCTGAAAGGCGATGTAAAATCGCGTAAAGCATTTGAAAAAAAAATTAATGCAATGCACGATCATGTTCGTAAAGCACATAATATTTATCCGCCTTTTTATTTTACTTCTTTTTACTCGCTCTTAGGAGTAGTTTTCGGATTGCTCGCAGGTGCACTGATTGCTTATCTTACTATTCCCGGATTTATTAAACAAAGCCTGCTTTTTGGTTTTGTTATAGGTTTGGTTATTGGTCGTATTTTGGGAAGAATTAAAGACAATAGACAAGCAAAAGCAGGTTTGGTTTTATGATTTTTACAAGGAATATTTTTCTTTTAAATAATCATCGTAAATATCCGAATAATTTGCTACTCTATTTATAGTAGTTATAATTTCCGATTCGTCAAGTCCTTTCATTTCTCTAACATGACGAACAAAAATCCAAGGATCTATTTTTCCCATGGTAACACCAAAAATTTTTGCATTAATGTCTAGTATTTCGGAAAAAAAAGCCTCTTTATTATTTTCAGGAATGCGCGCAACAGTTGATGAGGCTTGAAAATAAATATCTTGATTTTTTTCATCATTCCAAACATTAATGTAAATAACAGCTGAGCCTTTTTTTAAATTCCATTGTCCAGTTTTTTCTCGTACAGTAGCCGGATCGACTCCTAAATTTTCAATCGCTTTTTCTATAAGCTCATAATAGTTTTGTAAATCCATAAATTAAATAGTTATTATTTTAAAAACACGAAAAGTAGCTAAGTGGTAAGAAAAGATTTAGATAGTTGATTAGAACAAATAAAAAGTTTATCACAGATTAACTACAAACCGAAAAATAAATTATTACATTGAACCGGGCTTTCCTGAATTATCATCTCCCCAATATTTATTATAAAGCAAATCATCATAATCATCGGCATAATTACCAATTCGATTCATCATTGCCATCATTTCTTCATCATCAATTCCTTGAAGTTCTCTTATGGTTTTTATGTAAATATAATCTTTAAATTTTGTCATTCCCACGCCATAAAGTTTGTGGTTTATTTCTAAAATTTCCTGATAAAATGCTTCGGTATTTTTGGGTGGTATTTTAACAACAGGTGCCATGCACTGAAAATATCCGTAGTTTCCTTCTTTGGTTTCCCAAACATCAATCCAAACATTGGCAGAGCCTTTTTTTAAGTTCCATTGCCCCGGTTTTTCTCCACGACAATTCGCGGGATCAACGCCCAATTTTTGAATATTGTTCTCTACCATCTGATAATAAGGTTGTAAATCCATAATTAAATTGTTTTAAAGGTTATTTTTATCAAATATACATAATTTTTTTCACTAATGTATTTATCTTATTTATTTTTGTATAGTAAATTCAATCAAACCAAATATTATGAAAAAACTAATTTATTCACTCCTGATGATTGGCTTAATGGCTTGTAATCAGCAAGAAAAAAAAGAAAAAATGATGGTAACTTATCCTGTAACAAAAAAGGTGGATACAGTAGATGTGTATTTTGGTACTAAAGTGCCTGACCCGTATCGCTGGCTCGAAGATGATTTATCCAAGGAAACGGCAGAATGGGTTAAAAAACAAAATGAACTGACTTTTGGATATTTGAGTAAAATCCCTTTTAGGGATAAAATCAAAGCCCGCTTGGAAAAACTTTGGAATTACGAAAAAGTTACCGCTCCGGTAAAACATGGCGATTATTACTATTTTTATAAAAACGATGGTTTGCAAAACCAGTATGTAATGTATCGCTCAAAAAATGAAGATGGTAGCGATGCAGAAGTTTTTCTTGACCCCAATAAATTTTCGGAAGACGGAACGGTTTCGCTTGCAGGAGGAAGTTTTACTAAAGACGGCTCGCTTTATGCTTATTTAATATCGGAAGGCGGTTCAGACTGGCGAAAAATTATTGTACGCGATACAAAAACGAATGAAATTGTTGAAGATACATTAGTCGATGTGAAATTTAGCGGTGTCAGTTGGAAAGGGAATGAAGGTTTTTATTACAGTAGTTACGACAAACCAAAAGAAGGCAGTCAGCTATCGGGTAAAACACAGTTTCATAAACTCTTTTATCATAAACTGGGGACAGAACAAAAAAATGATAAATTAATTTTTGGTGGGGAAAAACAGCCGCGCAGATATGTTGGTGCCGGATTAACCGAAGATGAACGTTATTTAATCATTTCTGCTGCCAATAGTACCAGTGGAAATGAATTGTATATTAAAGATTTATCTGTTCCAAACAGTGAGATAATCCCAATTGTGGACAATTTTGACAGTGAAAGTATGATCATTGACAACGAGGGGACTAAATTGATTATTGAAACAAACTTGAATGCACCCAATAACAGAGTAGTAACTGTTGACGCATCAAACCCGAAGCCTGAAAATTGGAAAGATTTAATACCTGAAACCGAAAATGTATTGAACGCTTCAACAGGCGGAGGCTTTATTTTTGCATCCTATATGGTCGATGTAAAATCAAAAATCATACAATATGATTACAACGGAATAAAAATTCGCGAAATTGAACTTCCAACTTCCGGTACGGCAAATGGGTTCAGTGCTAAAAAAGAAGACGACCATTTGTACTATACATTTACTTCATTTACTTATCCGGGAACCATTTTTAAATACGATATAAAATCAGGTAAATCAGAACTTTATTGGAAACCTGCAATAGATTTTAATCCGGATGATTATGTAACGGAACAAGTATTTTATAAAAGTAAAGACGGTACAAAAATACCGATGTATATTGTTTATAAAAAAGGTTTGAAGAAAGACGGCAAAAATCCGGCTTATTTATATGCATACGGTGGTTTTAATATTAGCCTGACCCCGCGCTTTAGTACGGCAATGATTATTTGGCTTGAAAACGGAGGTATTTATGCCCAGCCCAATTTGCGTGGCGGTGGTGAATATGGCGAAAAATGGCATTTGGCAGGTACAAAAATGAAAAAACAAAATGTTTTTGATGATTTTTTCGCTGCTGCTGAATATTTAAAGGAAAATAAATACACTTCTACCAACTATTTGGCTATAGCAGGAGGCTCAAACGGAGGTTTATTAATTGGCGCAAGCATTACTCAGCATCCGGATATGGCAAAGGTGGCTTTTCCGGCAGTAGGTGTATTGGATATGTTGCGCTATCATAAATTTACTGCAGGTGCCGGTTGGGCTTATGATTACGGAACATCCGAAGAATCTAAAGAAATGTTTAATTATTTATTGTCATATTCTCCTTTGCATAATGTAAAAGATGCCGAATATCCGGCAACATTAATCACTACGGCAGATCATGATGACCGTGTGGTACCTGCTCATTCATTTAAGTTTGCAGCTACATTGCAAGAACATCAAAAAGGTAAAAATCCTATTTTGATTAGAATTGAAACAAAAGCAGGGCATGGAGCAGGAACTCCAACCTCTAAAATCATTGAACAATATGCCGATCGTTGGGCTTTTGCTTATTACAATATGGGAATAAACCCTAAATTTAAATAATGTCTGTCTATAAAATCGAGAGTTTGGTCTATAAAGTTCGAGTTCAAGGCGTGTGAAAAATGCTAACCGCAGTATACTAAAGTATTCGAGGATTTGCATTTTGAGCAATAACACAGAAATCGGACTTTATAGACAAACTCTAATTAAAAAATCAAAATCTGTGAATTACAACTTTATTGTTATTGAAGGCTTAATTGGAGCAGGAAAGACCAGTTTATCAAAAATGATTGCCCAAAAATTTAACTCTAAACTTATACTTGAGCAATTTGCCGACAATCCTTTTCTTCCTAAATTTTATAAAAGCCCTGAAAAATACTCTTTTCCTTTGGAGCTATCGTTTTTAGCAGAACGTTACCAACAGTTGAAAGAAGAGCTTGCCAGTGGTGATTTATTTAAAAGTTTTTCCATTTCTGATTATTATTTTTCAAAGTCTTTAATTTTTGCTAAATCCACTTTAGCGGATGATGAGTACAATCTTTTTCGAAAATTGTTTAATATCATCTATACTGGATTACCAAAACCCGATTTATATGTGTATTTACATCTGAGTAGCGAAAATGCTTTAGAAAATATTAAAAAAAGGGGGAGAGACTATGAACAAACTATTGAAAAGGAATATTTGGATACCTTAAGACATAATTATTTTGAATATTTTAAACAAGAAAAAAAGCTTAAATTTTTGATTATAGATACAAATGGCATTGATTTTGTCAATAACCCAAAGGATTTTGAAATTATTGTAGATGTGATATTTAACAAAAACTATTCTGTTGGTATAAATAGGGTAATTTTGTGAAAATTATTATCTTTTAAGGTTTTTTTAGCTTTTTATTTAAAAAAAACGACTTAAAGGTTTTATTTATAAAAAACATTATTTAGATTTGCAATAAATATATAATTACCGAAAATTCTTTAGTCAAACATTTTTATTTATCTATTATGAAGAAAGTTACAATTTATTCTTTTGTATCATTGATCGCCGCTTTATTTTTACTAAACAGTTGCGGTGGAGTGGACAAAATGGCTGAAAAAGCCAAAGACATTAAGTATACTGTTAACCCTAGTCCTCTTGAAATGCATGCCGGAAAAGTTGCCGTTGACATTAAAGGTACTGTTCCTCCTAAGTATTTTGATAAAAAAGCATTATTGGTTTCAACACCTGTTTTAAAATATGCAACAGGCGAAACTGAAATGAAATCAAAAACCTTACAAGGCGAAAAATATGAAGATAACAATGAAGTTATTTCATGGACAGAGGGAGGAAGCTTTAGCTATCAAGATACTCTTGATTATACCGATGACATGCGAATTGCTGATTTAGAAATCAGAGCAGTTGCATCAAAAGGAAAAGATCAAGCTGATTTGGTAAGCGTAAAAATTGCCGATGGTATTATTGTTACTCCTTTGTTAGTAACACAAGGCTTAGGCGTTGATAACAACGGAATGGCTCGATTTGTAGAGGTTCCTAAGAAAATGCCTGAAAAAATTTCAGATTTACAGCAAGCAGTTATTCTTTATGTAATTCAAAGATCTGATCTTCGCAGTTCAGAAGCAAAAAAAGCAGAAGTTAAAAAATTATTGGAATTATTAACTACTACTACTGATGAGTCTGAAACTCAATTAGTAAATGTTGAAATTGCAAGTTATGCGTCTCCTGACGGACCAGAAGATTTAAATGCCAAATTAGTGGATGGACGTGGAAATTCTGCTCAAAAATTTGTTGCTAAGTCTTTGAAAAAAGCAAAATCATCTGTTGTTAAAGATCCTAATTTTGTGGTTAGAGAAACTACTCCTACCGAAGACTGGGATGGTTTTAAAAAAGAAGTTGAAAATTCAAATGTACAGGATAAAGACCTTATTTTAAGAGTTCTTTCAATGTACTCAGACCCTGAAGTACGCGAAAGAGAAATTAAAAACATAAGCGAAGCTTATACTCAATTAAAAGAAGATATTTTACCTCAGTTAAGAAGATCAGTTATTAAAGCTAATTATGAAACAAAAGTTAAAACTGATGATGAATTAAAAGCTTTATTCTCAAATCCTGATACTTTAAAACTTACAGAATTGCTTTATTCTGCATCAAGCTTAACTACTGATCTTTCAGTTAAAGAATCATTGTATAAAACTGCAATTAGCAAAGAACCTAATTGTTATACAGCTCATAATAATTTAGGTACTGTTTATGCTGCACAAGGCAAATTAGATATGGCAAAAGCTGAGTTTGAAAAAGCCAATGAACTTAAAGCAAACTTCCCACCTGTATTAAACAACTTAGGTGCTGTTGCTTTAACTAATGGTAATATTGACGAAGCTAAAAAATATTTTGCTGATGCAAAAGCTGCCGGATGCAAACATCCTGCATTAGGTTATAACATGGGTGTTATTAATATTAAAGAAGCTAAGTATGGCGAAGCTGTTCAAAACTTTGGTTCTGAAAACACCTTTAACAAAGCTTTAGCTCAATTATTAAATAAAGATTTCAGTGGTGCTGAATCTACTTTAAATGCTATGGGCGAAAATGACAACGGATGGTTCTATTACTTAAAAGCTATTGTTGCTGCTAAACAAAGTAAAGACGATGCTGTTTTCTCAAATCTTGCCACTGCACTTAAAAAAGGTCCTAGTGAAATCAAACCTTATGCACAAGGCGATAGAGAATTTATTAAATATTTTGAAAACGAAGCCTTTAAAGCTTTATTCCAATAGGATAATTTTGATTATCATAAAAAAGGCTGTTCAAACTGAACAGCCTTTTTTAATATGCTTCTTTATATGTTTTTAACCATTGCGGGTTTTGAATTGCCTCCAATAAACGAAAGGCATTTTCTCCGTAAAAATAGTCTCTTAAATTTTCTATTCCAAACTTTTTAAGCATTTCCATTTGTCCGGCTGTAGGCATATAATCAAAATCTAAATTCTGCGACCAACCTTTTTCTGCTTTTCCTGTGGTTTTATAGGGATATTCAGTATAACGCAATTTCCATAAATTATCCAAAACGGATAAATTTGTAATATTATACTTTTTAAAAAAGTCAATTTTATACGGATTTGCCAGAGACTTCATTTTGCCTTTTGCTTGATAAACAAAATTATCTTGAGACAATAAAATAATCTTTCTTTTTCCGTTTGCTAATGGTTTTACCAATGCAAAATTTACCAAGCCGCCTGCTAAGCTTGGGTTAAGATTAAAGCCAAAATAATATTCTTGAACAATCGAATCTGAACCAAATGCAACTGTTTCGTCTTGCGCAAATATTTGAATGTTAATTAAAAAAGACAGGATAATAAGAGCCAGAAAATATTTTTTTAACCAAATCATAGTTCATAAATTAAAAATTACGGTAAAAATAAAACGATGAATCTTTAAATTTAATTGTTGTCCTTAAAAAAATAGCAATAAACATAAAAGTTTATGTTAAGAAAAATACTCGAAATGAAACATTGCGATTAAAAAGCACTTAACTTTGTATGATAAAATCTTAAAATTAACACGATATGGCAAAAATAACAAAAGATGATGCATTAAAGTATCATTCAGAAGGAAGACCCGGAAAAATTGAAGTTATTCCTACGAAACCACACAGTAGCCAAAGAGATTTAGCGCTTGCATATTCTCCGGGAGTGGCCGACCCTTGTTTGGAGATTGAAAAAGACCCCCAAGAAGCATATAAATATACGGCAAAAGGAAATTTAGTTGCTGTAATATCTAACGGAACTGCAGTTTTAGGTTTAGGAAACTTAGGAGCCTTAGGTGGTAAACCTGTTATGGAAGGAAAAGGTTTACTGTTTAAAATATTTGCAGATGTAGATGTTTTCGATATTGAAATAGACACCACTGATATTGATAAATTTGTAGAAACGGTAAAAGAGATATCTCCCACCTTTGGTGGAATTAATTTGGAAGATATTAAAGCACCTGAATGTTTTGAAATTGAAGAGCGATTAAAAAACGAATTGGATATTCCTGTGATGCATGATGATCAACACGGTACGGCAATTATTTCATCAGCAGGAATTGTGAATGCGCTTGAACTGGTAAATAAGAAAATTGAGGATATTAAAATTGTGATTAGTGGTGCCGGTGCCTCTGCCATGGCTTGCACTCGCCTAATCATGTCATTGGGTGTTAAACCTGAAAATGTGGTTATGTGCGACAGTAAAGGAGTAATTAATGAAGATAGAAAAGATATTAACAAATACAAGAAACAATTTGTAACCAAACGAAAAATAAAAACATTGGCAGAAGCATTAGAAGGTGCGGATGTTTTTCTTGGTCTTTCAAAAGGAGGATTGGTTACTAAAGAAATGGTTAAAAGTATGGCAGAAAACCCTATTGTTTTTGCTATGGCAAACCCTGATCCTGAAATCACTTATGAAGAGGCAAAAGATGCCCGTGATGATGTGATTATGGCAACCGGAAGGTCTGATTATCCGAACCAAGTAAATAATGTACTTGGATTTCCATATATTTTTCGTGGTGCATTGGACGTAAAAGCAACAGCTATTAATGAGGAAATGAAAAAAGCGGCGGTTTATGCTATAGCCTCTTTAGCAAAAATGGATGTTCCGGAAGATGTTAATGCAGCTTATAATACCAGAAATTTAAAATTTGGGCGTGATTATATTATACCCAAGCCTTTAGATCCCAGACTGATAAGTATTGTGGCTCCCGCAGTTGCTAAAGCTGCTATGGATTCAGGAGTGGCACAATCACCCATTACTGATTGGGATGCATATAAAGAAGAACTGGAAAATCGCTTAGGACATGGAAATAAACTAATTAATTCTATTAATGAAAAAGCCAAACAAAATCCTAAATGGGTGGTTTTTGCCGAAGCAACAAACTTTAATGTACTTAAAGCTGCTCAGGTTTGTTTACATGAAAAACTGGCAAAACCTATTTTATTGGGGAATGTGGAACTAATTAATCAACTGATTGAAGATAATCAGTTAGAATTAAAAAATGTTCCGATTATAGACCCGCGTTGTAAAGACGAAGGTGCTCGTCGTGAGCGCTATGCAAAAATTCTTTGGGAAAAACGCAAGCGCAAAGGAATGACTTTAGACGAAGCACGCGAAATAATCTATAATAGAAATTATTTTGGTATTATGATGGTTGAAACCGGTGATGCTGATGCTTTTATTTCCGGTACTTCTTCAAAATATGCTCAAATAATTAAACCTGCATTGGAAATTATTGGAACACATCCTGAATACAATCATATTGCCGGTATGCACGTGGTAAAAACCAAAAGAGGTCCTTTGTTTTTTGCCGATACAACGGTTAATCGTCAGCCAAGTCCTGAAACTTTGGTTGAAACCACACTTGCTGCTGCCAAAACTGTACGCAGATATGGTTTAGAGCCCGTTATTGCTATGGTTTCGTATTCCAATTTTGGTTCAGTTCGCGATGGCAGCCCAAAACGAGTTCAAGATGCGATTAAAATATTACATAAAGAATATCCTGAGATAATTGTTGATGGTGAAATGCAAGCAAATTTTGCCTTCAATGCAGAACATCGTCAAAAGCAATTTCCGTTTACAAAGCTAGGAAACAAAAAAGTAAATACGGTTATTTTCCCTAACCTTAGCACAGGTAATGCTGCTTATAAAATTATGCAAGAAATTGGCGATGGTGAAGTGATTGGTCCTATTTTAATGGGAATGAAAAAGCCTATTCATGTATTACAAATGGAAAGTACGGTTCGTGAAATTGTTTATATGGCTACCATTGCTGTTATTGATGCCCAATGTATTGAAGAAGGCGATTGTAATTGATTTCACTGAAATTCAATAATTTGTGATTTAAACCTTATTAGCCTGTAAAGGTTTCTTTACAGGCTAATTTTATTTACAATAGTTCGGTATATTTTGACTTGCCAAGGTGCTTGTACTTGGCAACGTCTTAATAATAAACAAACCGTAAAAAATGCAGTTTTACAAACATCAGAATATCAATCATATACAAAAATTTAATGAACTATTGATATATAAATTACCAAAAAATAATGTACAGTACAGCAATAATAGTTGTAATAACAACAGCTCCTATATTAAAACTCATGGAAGTTTTAAATAAATTGCTTGGTAAATCCAGCCCTTTGATAAGTGCAGTTTTACGTTCTAAATAACTGATTAAAATAATTACACCACTTAAAATTATAAAGCTCAATCCCATTTGATCCATAAATGGAATACCGGATACTCCAAATTTTAATGCTATTGCTACGGGTAATGTTAATATTGCTACCCATAATGCGGCATTTGTTGTTGTTTTTTTCCAAAATAATCCAAAAAGAAAAATAACCAAAATTCCCGGACTTACCATACCGGTATATTCTTGAATGTACTGAAAAGCTTGATCCAATGTACTCAAAGTAGGTGCAATTACTCCGGCAATAATTAAGGCAATAGCTGCTGTTAGTCTGCCTGTATTAACCAATGTTGTTTCATTTGCATCTTTGTTAATGAATTGCTTGAAAATGTCCATTGTAAAAATAGTTGAAGTACTATTAAGCATTGATGCTAATGAAGAAACAATTGCTGCTGCCAGTGCTGCAAATGCTAAACCTTTAACTCCTGTGGGTAAAAATCCGAGCAACCATGGATAGGCTCTATCTGCATGTTCAAGTGTGGGCATTATATTTTCTGATACAGCTCCAAGGTGTTTTAAGGTTTCGGGTTCGTTTACCAAAACAAATGCTGCAATACCCGGAATAACCACAATTAGCGGAATGATTATTTTGAGAAATCCCGCAAAAATAATTCCGTTTTGAGCTTCTTTAATGCTTTTTGCTGCTAATGCACGTTGTATAATGTACTGATTAAAACCCCAGTAATATAAGTTAGCCACCCACATACCTCCAATTAATACACTAATACCCGGTAAGTCCATATAATAAGGATTATCTTTTTCCAAAATCATATGAAATTTTTCGGGGGCTTTATCCAAAAGCATTTTTGCACCGGTAATTACTCCTTGTCCATCGCTTACAAAATCAAGAGCCAACCATGTGGTCATTAAACCGCCTCCTACAAGGAAAATTACTTGAATAACATCTGTCCATGCAACTGCAGATAATCCTCCGTAAAGTGAATATACGGCTGCAAAAAGTGCCAAACCTATAATACCGTACATCATGGGGATACCCATTATGGTTTCCATTGCTAAAGCCCCAAGATAAAGTACTGAGGTGAGGTTTACAAATACAAAAACCAAAAGCCAAAAAACGGCAAGTATTGTCCGTACACGGTTATCATAACGTTTTTCAAGAAATTGGGGCATGGTATAAATTTCTTTATTCACAAATGCAGGCAAAAAGAATTTACCGACCAATATCAATGTTATGGCTGCCATCCATTCATAAGAGGCAATACCCAAACCAATGGCAAAGCCGGAACCGGACATTCCGATAAATTGTTCAGCAGATATATTTGCCGCAATCAGAGAAGCTCCTACCGCCCACCAAGTTAGTGATTTACTTGCTAAAAAATAATCTTCCGAGTTTTTGGTATGACCTTTTTTATTTCTTGATACCCAAAGACCTACAAAAATAATTAATACAGCATAGGCAATAAAGATTGCATAATCCAGAGTAGAAAAATGATGTTCCATGAATGTTCTAATTAATAAATGACAGGGAAAATAGCCTCCAAATATAAGAGATTTATTGTATTGAGGATAAATAAAATGAAATTATTTATAAAAATGCTTAATTTAGTCTTAATAATAGGGGGGCAAAAATCAACTTAATGATAGTTAAATAATTAAAGTTCCGCACTTGTAAAAGTATTAAATTTGAACTGATTATCAAGTTATAGGTTAAGCCAATAAGTCCTGTTAATGCTTTATTTACAATCTATTACAAACAATATTCCAAAGCTTATTTTTTATCCGGTTATTTCATTTTTTTCAAGGAATATATACGGGCTGAAAACCCAAGTTAATTTAGCTTAGGGTTAAAGTCAAACATCACATTCTGCTGCCCTGTAAGGACAATTTATACATTATTAAGCTGTCCTTTCAGGACGATTAGTAGGCTTGGTTCTATCCCAAGGCGTTGCCTTGGGTTATATTAAACTGCCACTTCGTGGCGTTTTTTGAATATTTACTATATCGAATTTTGTTTGACTTTGAATTTATGATATAAAATGCTATTAATTAGTTGATTTAACAAGATAAATATTGTACTTTCTTATCTTTTTTTTTAGCTCATTTACATATAGTTATAATTTTCGGAACTTAGGTAAATAAATTAAGGCATAATAAACCGTATTATAAGTGGCTGTGAATTAGTTGATTCATCTGATGATTTGTAGGTTTAAAGTACCATTTAAATAAATCTTGTTTGTTTATTGTCTGTGGCTTATTTTAAAGAACGTTGAATATATCCACTATAATCTTTCAGTCGTGGCTGATATTCTTCTTTAAATAGTTTTGATGTAATGATAAAATCAGCAGTAGAACGGTTCATTGCGGTAGGAACATTGTAAAGAACGCATATTCTGAGTAAAGCTTTTACATCTACATCATGAGGTTGCGAACTCATCGGGTCCCAAAAGAAAATCAATATATCAATTTTTTGATCGGCAATTAAAGCGCCCAGTTGTTGGTCGCCGCCCAAGGGACCTGATTTAAGCTTTTTTATATTTAATTCATGGCTTTCCATGATTTCATTATTAATCAGTGTTTCTTCAACTAACTTACCGGTTGTTCCCGTACATACCAACCTGTGTTTTAACAAAATTTCACGATTGTACGAAACCCATTCTACAAGATCGGCTTTACGATTATCATGAGCTACTAAGGCTATTCTTTTCTTTTTAGTCATTAATATAATTTTTATTTAGCTGCAAAAGTAGCTTATTTTTAATAATGAATAGAAATATAAAGTTTAAGAAAAGGTTAAGGATTCTAATAATGGGCTTAAACTTTATCTTCCAAAAACTCAGTTTTTAAAAGGCTGTACAAATAGGAGTCCTCAAATTTATCTTTAATTAAAAAATTTTGACGCAGTCTGCCTTCGCGTGTAAATTTCAGCCGTTCCAGAACTTTAATTCCACGTTCATTTTCAATAAAAGTTTGCGCTTCAATACGGTGCAGATCCATTTCATCGAATACAAATTTTAAAAATGCTTGTAAACTTTCGTGCATTTGCCCTCTGCCCCAGTAATCTTTTGCCAGTTGAAAGCCAATAGTTGCAAACCGGTGTTTGTAGTCAATGTGGTAGAGTCTGAGTGTTCCCAAAAAATCTTTTGTTGCACGCGAAAAAATACCAAGAAACAGGTAGTTTCCTTTTTCGGCTATTTTGGGATATTCCGCAATAAATTTTTGTGCTTCGCCAAGATTTTTAAAAATGTCCACATCGGTATAGCGTTGTACTTCCTCATCATTGTATAATGCAAACAAATCGGTTGCATTTTCTTTTGATAAAGGTTTTAAAAACAGATTGTTGCTGTTGATGCTGATTTCGTTAAAATTGATTTTTGGTTTATTCATTTTTTTCAAATTCTTCTAATTCTGTTTGTAAATTTTCCCAATTTTGCATTTCCAATTCCAATTGTTGTTTCAATTGTTCATAGTCTGTATAAAAATCGGGGTTTTCAATTGTTTTGCCACTGCTTAACAATTCGTCAGCCTTGGCAATTTTTTCTTCTATATTACTGATTTCTGCTTCTGCTTTTTCAATTTTATTGATTATTTTTCTCCGGTTTCGTTCAATTTCTTTTCTTTTCAGATAATCTAACTTTTGTTCAGATGCTTTTTCTTGCTTTTGAGTTGCTTTGCTTTGATTCTTTTTTTCAATATCTTTTAGTTGTGCTAATTTTCTTTTTTTTAGAAAGTCGTAAATTCCACCACGGTATTCTTTAATGTTTTTATTTCTAAATTCGTATAATTTTTCAGTGAGCCCGTCCAGAAATTCACGGTCGTGCGACACTACAATTAAAGTTCCGTCGTATTGCAGTAGTGCATTTTTTAATATTTCTTTGGAGCGAATATCCAAATGATTGGTCGGCTCATCAAGAACCAGTAAATTATAGGGCTCGAGCAAAAGTTTGGCTAAAGCCAAGCGTGAACGTTCTCCGCCCGAGAGTACAGCTACTTTTTTATCAACTGTATCGCCGCTAAACAGAAATGAACCTAAAATACTGCGTAAATTTTTTCGTACATCACCAACGGCTATATCGTCTAATGTTTGAAAAACGGTACGGTTTTTATCCAATAAAGTATCTTGATTTTGTGCATAATAACCTATTTTTACCTTATGTCCGATTTTAAGTTTTCCTTCGTAATCCAATTCATTAACAATAATCCGCGAAAGCGTGGTTTTTCCTTCTCCGTTTTTTCCTACAAAGGCTACTTTCTCACCTCGTTCAATAACTAAATCAATATTTTCAAAGACCGTTAAATTACCAAATCGCTTGCTTAAATTTTCGGTTTCTACCACAATGGTTCCCGAATGAGGTGCCGGAGGAAATTGAAATTGAATGGATGCTTTATCTTCTTCTTCTATTTCAATACGTTCCAGCTTTTCCAATTGTTTTATACGTGATTGTACTTGAACGGCTTTTGTGGCTTTGTATCTGAATCGTTCAATAAATTTTTCGGTATCTTGAATCATTTTTTGTTGATTCTCATAAGCGGCACGTTGCTGTTCGATGCGTTCTTTACGCAGTTGCAAGTATTTTGAATAAGGAGCACGGTAATCATAAATTTTACCAAGTGAAATTTCAATGGTGCGTTTGCTTATATTATCCAAAAATGCCCGGTCGTGCGAAACCATTACTACTGCGCCGCGATAATTTTTTAAAAAATCTTCCAGCCATTGAATCGATTCAATATCCAAATGGTTGGTAGGCTCATCAAGTAATAGCACATCAGGGTTTTGAAGTAATATTTTTGCCAATTCAATACGCATTCTCCAGCCCCCGCTAAACTCAGTTGTTTGACGTTCAAAATCTTTAATTTCAAAACCTAAACCCTTAAGGGTTTGTTCTACCAGAGCATCCCGGTCGGCAGCACCAAAAACTTCCAAACGTTCGTTTAAATGGCTTAACTGATTAATTAAATCATGATAGGATTTTGATTCATAATCTGTGCGCTCGGAAATTTGACGGGTAATTTCATCAATCCGTTTTTCCAAGAGGTTAAGCTCTATAAAAGCTTTTTCAGCTTCGGCTTTAACGCTGTTACCTGCTGCAAGCTCCATTTGTTGTGGCAAATAACCCATACTGATATCTTTAGCTTTGGCTATTGACCCACTGCTTGGACTCTCTATTCCATAAATAATTTTAAGCAAGGTAGATTTTCCGGCACCATTTTTTCCTACCAGCCCGATACGGTCTTTTTCGTTGATAAGGAAAGAAATTTCCTTAAACAAATCAAAACCGCCAAAATTAACCGATAAATTATTTATAGAAATCATTTGAATTAATTAAGTTTGGCAAAAATAGAAATTTTTTTGTGTTTTAACTCATGTAAACTTTTCTTTAAAAGATAAAATTATGAACAAACTGTTCCCTTACTTTATATATGTTTCTATAACAATAGGTATTTTAGTGTTTTACACATCTTGTTATGAAGAAACTCCACATTATAAAATTGCCATATCAGATGCTTCTACATCTTTGCATCACGTAGGTTTACCCTTGGTTAAACTTTTGGAAAAGGAAATGAATGTCCAGTTTGATATTGTGGATACAACCAGTGGTTCGGTAGAACATATTCGCTTGCTTTCTGAAGGAAAAGTGGATTTTGCCATTGCTTTAACTACTGCCGGTAATGAAGAATTGAAAAATACTAATTATTATAATATCCGTACTGTTTCACCGCTTTATAATCAAATATTGTTTATCATTTATAATGATTCATTAAAACCTGAAAATTTAAAAGATTTAATATGCGGACGAAAAATTGGTTTGGGGGTTGAAAAAGGTGGAACGGCACAGTTTACTCAGAAAATTTTAAGCGAATTTGGAATTGATACTTCGGATTATATTTCGGTCTATACAAAAAACAGCAATAATGTTTGTAGTGATAAAATAGATGTAAGTTGTTCGTTTACATCATTTAATAATCCCAGAATTATTAAAATGTTAAATAAAAAAGATTTACGTTTATTTAGTTTAGGCAATGTAGATTATGCCTATCGCGGTTCTTCGGTTGATGGAATTTGTAAAAAATTGTGGACGGCAAAACCTTTGATTATTCCAAAAAACACCTACTACTCAAAGCCCCAAAAACCGGTATTGACAGTTTCCGTTTTTACTTCATTGTTGTGTAATAAAAATATTAGCGCTGATTTTATTCAACAACTTACTGAAATTCTTATTCAAAAAAATTCAAATTTGATTAGAGAAAATCCGGTAATCAATCAAATTTCTGAAAAAAACTTACAGAAAATACATTATTACCCTTTGCATGAGGGCGTACATTTATTTCTTGACCGGTATCAACCCTCGTTTTTAGAGCGATATGCCGAATCAATTGCTTTATTTTTATCTATTGCCATTATTTTATCCGGTATCATTAGCTCTTACCGAAAATGGAATAAGCAACGAAAAAAAGACCGGATTGATGTTTATTATGAAGAAGTGTTGCGAATTGATGAAATCAATAAAAATACCCGTGATACAAATGTGTTGAAAGAAAATCTTGAAAAACTTTATAATATTCGTAATAAAGCATTTGAGAACTTAATTAAAGAAAAATTAAGTGCCGATGAGAGTTTTCGTATATTTACAAGCTTAACAGCAGAAGCAATTCAACGAATTAACAAGAAGTTGGGATAAGGCTTAAATTAGTGTCCTGTCAAGCATGTTTTAGTCATACCATGTTTTATCCTTTTTGCGTAGAACTTTGTTGAAAATTTTGACCATAACTACTGCTATGCTAAAAATTTTTGCCTTGTTCTATACAAAAAGAACTCCAACTTATACGACACAACATACTTGACATAACATATGTTTAATTTTGGTTTAAGTATTTATTAAATTGAAGTCCAATGGTAATGAAATCACCTTTTATTAATTCTGAATACAAAGAAAGGTCAAAAGCTTTCTTATACGAGTTAATGCCTAAACTAAACCAATAGCGTGATTTAGCATACCAGTAATACTCAATACCTTTGATTTGATTATAGTATCCGCTTTCCATAAAAAAACGGTTTTGCGGATTTATTGATTTTCCTAATTTTAATGAATAAAGCACAAATTGTGCATTCATTTTGTTTTGCTCGAAACGAAATTCCGGTTCAATTAACCAGTTTTTATTATCAAATTTACCATGTAGCAGTAAACCGTTTCCACTATTGGCTATAACTGCATTACTCATTAATACAAAAGGGTTCGGACTTAATAATCGTACGTCCTTTGGAATTAAAAAATTACGGCTGCCGAATTTTGTATCCAGCTCGAAGTTTTTGATGGCATAATTTAGATGGACACCCCAAGTAATCCAAATATTGCCGTCGCCTGAGCCTTGAAGTTTATCATTAAACTCAATATCATTGCTTTTAAAATGACTTAATGAAAGAAAAAATTCGATTTGCGATAATGCATAAATATTTGCTTTAAGATTCGGTAAAATTTCCAAATCTTTTGTTTTTACATTCATAATATATCGTACAGAGTTTGCCAAGTTTAAGGAGCTGTACCATTCGTCCCAAGCCATTGCTGCATTTTTACGTTGGGTATCGTCAATTATCATGCTTTGAATACCCAATAGTCCGCTGTATTGAAATATTTTGGCAAAAGAAAACTCATGTGTTCCGCTTCTATAGTTGATACTAAGCGTTTTTTCAGAAGCATTGAGCATACCCAGCGAAATATTTATTTCGCTTTTTTTGCCTGCTGATACTATATAATCAGTGGATGAAGCATAGTAAGGTGTATAAATACCATTAAATAGCCAGTCTTCATCATTTTTAAAAAAATGACGGTCAAAATAAGTTCCCCATTGCGTTCTTAATAGGTTAAAAGCTTGTGTTACATTTTTTTCGGGCTGATATTGCCATAAACGTACGGCAGCTCCGGTCATTTTTCCAATTTCAACACCTTCTTGGTTTTCTTTTTTCAGAACACTTCCCCAATCCAATTCATAATAATTCCGGCTACTGTCAGGGTCAACTACAGCAATGGTAACGTGTTGCGATGAAGGGGTTACCCATGCTTGTAAAAAAACATAGTCATCTACATTGTAGACTTTAGCAGGATTTTTTTCTTTATAATATTCAGTAAGCATCGGCCGCAGCATTCTCAGCCCCCAATCATGGACATCTCTGCAAACTCCTGCATTGAAGTCATTGTCTAAACTTTCCAAAGCATTTAAAATTTGAATGCTTGTAACAATTCCTTTAGACCCTTTTCTGGTTGAAATAACCCTTGCTTTATCATAATGATGCATTTTTTGCTCCCACATAAGCATCGTGATAAAGGGGAACAGGTCTTTGCCAAGGTCATCATAACCCAGTGCCATCATTTCTTTTGTGCTTGTGCGGACATTTTCAATCATATCCGTTTCTTTTTCAACTTTTATAATGTTTTTTCTCCAAATTGAAAACAGAATATCTTTTTCAGGCAATGATGCAACATAATCATACACAGTGGTATATAATTTATTATCCGAAATGCTTTGCAAATCATTTTTTAAAAAATAATAAGCATTTTCAAGTCCTTGATTTTCGGGTGCAGTAAATTCATCAAAATACTTTTGAACACTGCTGTTAAATTTGTATTGTTCGGGATTATCACCATGAAAGGATAAACGGGTGATACGTCCTGCATTCAAAGCTGTATTGGGCAAGCTTCTGTAATTAAAAAAGAAAAGTGAATCATTAAAATTTAAAAATGCAGCAATTTTACTTTTTACTGTATCTGCAGGTAAAGTATTATTAATGCTTTGTGCATAAATTTCTGTATTTAAAAAAATAAGGGTAATTAATACGATTAAATTAATCTTTCTTTGGGCTGTAATCTTATTGCTCATATTAAATTTTATTTCCTGATAAAATATTGATTAATGCATAAATAATTATTGCTCCCAGTTTAGCAGTACGCTTATCTTCATCAAACCTTGGAGCTATTTCTGCAATGTCAAAACTAATTAATTTTCCTGAAGCAGCTACATATTTAATTAGATCTAATGTAATTTCGGGCAATAAACCAAAAGGTTGTGGTGCACTTACTCCGGGGGCATACGCTGCCGAGAAAACATCGGTACATAGGGTCATATATACAAAATCGTTTTCGGCAATAAAGGTGTTCAAATCATCTTTAATTTGGGATAAATTATTTTCTTTAATGTTTTTTGCAAGTTCATATCGAACCTTTAATTCTTTTGCCGTTTGAAAAAGCCGTTTGGTATTTGCATAGGTTTGTATTCCTAAGCAAAAATAATTAAAATCTTTGTTTTCTTGTTTGCATAAATCGGCTATTTGTAAAAACATGGTGCCGTAACTTCCTTTGCCATTTTGTAAAGGGCGTAAATCAAAATGTGCATCAAAATTAACAATTCCAATATTTTTTTGTGCTTTTGCTTGGTGAATATAGTTATGTATTCCTTTAAAATTGCCAAATGCTACATCGTGTCCACCCCCCAAAACAATAGGGAACATGTTTAATGATAAAATTTTTTCAACAGCACCGGCAAGATTATCTTGTGCACTTTCCAAATCTCTCTCGGCACAAAAAATATTTCCGGCATCATAAAGTTCAATGTTTAAATCATTATTCCAAGCCAAATTACCCATTTCTTTTCTCAAATAGTCAGGAGCTTTTGCAGCCCCTGGTCTTCCTTGGTTTCTTAAAACTCCTTCATCACATTCAAAACCTATAAAACAATATGATTTTTGCTTACTCTTAGTATTAAATTCATTCAAATCAATGAATTTGACAAGCTGATGCCAACGGTAGGATTCCAAATCATTAGGGTCGTCAATTCTACCCTGCCAGATAGATTTATCGGCAATTTTATAATTTTTTAGCATAATAAATTAATGTCGTTTAGTTAAGATATTGATGCAATATTTTGTAAATCATATAAATACAATGATATTGCACATTTTTTGTGATTTTATTTGGTTTAAAATTTATAACTTTTTATTTATCCTCACATCGTAGATGTGAAATAACGATAAAAAAAATTTATCAATATTTTATAGCACCTCGTATGATGTGCTATATTTAGCGCAATATGATTACTATCATTATTAAGGCTCTACGAGCCCATTTGTTTGAAAAAAGCTAATTAAAATTTTAATTATTTATTAACTGATTATATTACAGTATATTATACTTGTTTATTAATTAAACAACATCGCATAATAAATTATTATTATTTTTCTTTTTTACGTTTACTGAGTATAAACGGAGGAATATACGATAATAGCATGGCAAGCACTAAAATAATTAGTAATAATCTTCTGATGCTTATGAATGCAGCCAAATTAAATACTAAATAGATAAAAAATACATTTACAATTGAAATAATCATGGTTACTTGAATATGGCTTAAACCAAGTTCTAACAATTGATGATGGAGATGATTTTTATCGGGTTTCATTAATGAATGTCCTTTAAAAATACGAATAAAAACTACTCTTATGGTGTCAAAAAGTGGTATGATTAGTACCCCAAAGGATACAGCGGGTGCCGGATATATCGAAAATGTTTTGCCTTTATCAATATTTAATTCATTGAAATAGATTACCAACACCGAGAGTATTAAGCCTATTATTAAAGAGCCGGTATCACCCATAAAAATTTTATTTTCTTCGCCAAACACATTATACAAAAAAAATGCAAATAATGAGCCGATCAATGCTGCCGATATAATGGCATATTGATACTCTTCAACTGAAAAAAACCAATATCCGAATGCGCCGGAAGTTATAATCCCAATTGATGCAGAAAGACCGTCAATTCCATCAATAAAATTAAATCCGTTAATTATCGTTACAATTGTAAATAATGTGATCAAAAGACTCCAATAAAAATTAATTTCTTCAATACCAAAAAATCCGTGCAAACTGGTGATACGTATATCGCCCAACACTACAATTACCAATGCAGCAATAAATTGCCCTACAAATTTTGTGAAAGGAGCTATAATTAAAATATCATCTTTAATTCCAATAAAAAAAATGATAATAACAGCTGCAACAATATATTGAAATGAAGGGAAGAATTGCGGACTAATCCACAAGTTTATGGATATAATAAAACCTGCAAATATTGCTAAACCCCCAAGAATAGGTACTTCGGAAACGTGTGAACTACGCTCGTCAGGCTCGTCAAAGAGGTGTTTGTTTTTGGAAACTCTTACAATTGAAGGAACTGAAATCCACACAATTATAAAAGAGCTTATCAAGCCGGCAATAACATGAAATATGAACAATTCGTTCGACATAATTTTTTTGCTGGATGATGTAAAATTAAAGAGTTTACTTAATTTTTAATATATTGTTTTTATCTTATACTTTTGACTATAGTTTATTGCAATATAGTTGCATTGGTTTTCATTTATTTAAAAAATTATAAATCGCTGAATTACAATAAAATTCTTAATAAAAAATGAGTGAAATTTTACAACAAAAGTAATACTATCTTTTAAAAGATTGGCAGAAGTAGAAACATAATTTATAAAATATGATATTAGTTAGTGGTGGAACAGGAATGTTAGGTGCTCATTTACTTTCTGAGTTAGTGATGCTTCATGAAAAAGTAAGAGCCATAAAACGTACAAATAGCAGCTTAGCGCAAGTAAAAAAAATATTTTCATACCGGTATCAAAATTTTGAAAAAATATTTAGTCAAATCGAATGGGTGGATGCAGATATTTTGGATGCTGAAAGTGTTAATGCTGCTATGGAAGGTGTTGATAAGGTATATCATTGTGCAGCAATGGTTTCGTTTAATCCGGCTAAAAAATATCAAATGATTGATATTAATGTTAAAGGCACTGCTAATATGGTCAACTCTGCCATAGCTGTGGGTGTAAAAATGTTTTGTCATGTAAGCTCTATTGCTGCATTGGGTGAAAGTGAAAATGAAATGCCCGTTAATGAAGAAACTTTCCGTAAACCCAATAAAAAATATTCCGGCTATTCGATAAGTAAATATCGTTCAGAATTAGAGGTTTGGCGTGGAATTTCAGAAGGTTTAAGTGCCGTAATTGTCAATCCTTCGGTAATTCTTGGAGTATGGGATTGGAAAAACGGAAGTTCCGGTATTTTTAAAAAAGTGTATCAAGGTTTAAAGTTTTACACCGAAGGTGTAACCGGATATGTTGATGTTTTAGATGTAGATCAGTTTAGATCGGTGGTACAAACAGATACAAATTATAATCCTGCTTTGTTAGGAAATTCTAAAACAGATTGGCAAAAAGAGATTTATACTAATGGTAGTGGTGTCATACACAACCTTACCTTTAGCCAAGGGTTTAATACATTTAATTATCGTATTAGTTTAAATCACACTTTCCAAAACGGAATTTTACGAACAGATACTTACCAGCGAGACGCATTAAATTTAGCCTTAACGAAACGATTTTTAGATAGTGATTTAAAATTAACTTTAACTTCTAAAGGTATTGTAGATAAAAACAGATTTGCTAATCGTGGAGCCATTGGTGCAGCAATTGCCATGGACCCTACTCAGCCTATATATGATCCAACTAGTCCGTTTGACGGTTATTTTGAATTTCGAACCGGAAATGAAATAGGAGATCAAATTGTTCTTGCTCCTCGTAACCCTGTTGCTTTGTTAATGCAAGATGATAATAGAGCTAAAAATAAAAGAAACATTTCTAATTTTAATGTAGATTATAAATTTTGGTTTTTAAAAGAATTAAAATTTAATATGAATG
>JAKIUH010000407.1 GCA_021647685.1 Bacteroidales bacterium | reverse complement strand
CATGAAAGTCAAATAACATAAATATAAAAATAAAATGAATCAAGTAAACAAGAAGTACTGAAAGTCAAATCACAAAACAAAAATGCAAGAAAGATATGTTAACTTTAATGAAAAATAATTAATGTGTCAATGAAATATTAAAAGCAATTGGTATAATATTAAAGTATAAAGTAGAGATGGTGAAATATTAAAAGGAGTTGGTGAAATATTATTTAATTGATTATAAATACTTAAAGCTTCAATGCTAATTTCTTCGGCAAAAAATTCCATACAATAATTTACTTCGTAAATATCGCCTTTTTGAATATGGTTTTTAATTTTATTTACCGTTTGCATATATTCCGCTTTACTTACTCTGTTATTTATTTCTATTTTTTGATTATTAATAAATGGGCTTTTTTGTTCAAAAGTCTCAATTTCATAAAATAAAGGAGCTGCACTGGTGGCGCATTCAAACTGTGTTAAATACCCGATATCCAGTTTATTATCTTTAATTAAAAAAATATATTGCGGAATAAAAAAATACATTTCGGGAAAACCCAAACCATCTAAATTTTGTGAGCTTAGTTGCTCAATTTCATTTTTTAAATCATAAGAGAAATAACCAAATAACCAATCGTTGTTCTCTTTGCTTAGTTTTTCCAATTGATTAAAACAATCCTTATGACAAGCCGAAACATATTTATATAGACCGGAAGCAGCAAGCAAATCATATTGAGCATACGAATCTTTTATCGGTAATTTTTCATTATTACTGTTCAACACAATAAAGGGATTTTTAGTATTCCCCCATTTTATCAGTTGATTAATAAATGCTTGTTGGTCCTTTAAATAAAAATCAATCCATTTTCTCATGCTGCAAAAATAAAAAAGCGTTTCGCAATACGAAACGCTTTAAACAAATTTAATTTACCATGAAAAAACTATATTTTAACATGCTTTGATAAATATTTTGCAACACCTTCATGCGAAGCATCCATTGCTTCATCACCGGCATGCCAGTCAGCAGGACAAACTTCTCCGTGCTCTTCAAAATATTGTAAAGCATCAACCATACGTAATGTTTCATCAATACTTCTTCCCAAAGGCATATTGTTTACCACTTGATGCTGAACAACACCATCTTTATCAATAAGGAATAAACCGCGATAAGCCATTGGTGTTCCGTTAAAAACTAATTCACCGTTTTCGTTATAATCATATTCACCTGCCAAAACATCGTAATTTTCTGAAATCGTTTTTGATTGGTCAACAACTAATGGAAATTTAACACCTTGAATACCACCATCGTTAACAGGTGTGTTTAACCATTTCCAGTGTGAGAATTGCGAATCAACAGAACAACCTACCACTGCTACATTTCTTTTCTCAAATTCTTCAATTCTTTGTTGAAATGCAAGAATTTCAGTAGGACATACAAATGTAAAATCAGCAGGGTAAAAGAAAAATACTACGTATTTTTTACCTAAATACTGATCTAATGAAAATGAATCTACCATTTCGCCGCCATTAATTACAGCGGGTGCGCTGAATGAAGGCGCTTTTTTTCCTGTTAATACTGCCATTTGTTTATAATTTTAATTATTAATAATTCTTATTTCGTAATTTCAGATGCAAAAGTACGAAATTAAATTTTTACGCGAAAGCAATTTGCTTAAAATGATTATTCGTATAATTTATACCATTATAAATAGAATCTATATAGTCTTTTTTGTTTTATCTGCTCAGAAATTTATAAAACAAAATCTCTATAAATAATTCAATTGAATTTAATCTACTGAGAATAATATCATTATATACAAGACAAAAAGGTCTTTTATTCTTTTATTGTAAATAAGAAGATACTTTTTGAATCATTTATAGCTATAATTGCATAAAATTAATTTTAACTAAATATACGAATATGTTAGTAGAAGAAAAAATAATTGCAGAAAAAAATAATGTTATTACATTAACATATGAATTACGAATTAAGGATAAAACAGGTGAAATAGTTGAAGAAATAAGCGATAGAGCACCATTTTCATTTATATACGGAAGTGGCGCATTGTTGAAAAAATTTGAAGAACAAATTAATGCACTCAAAACAGGTGACAATTTTGAATTTGTTCTAAACAGCAAAGATGCTTATGGGAATTGGGATGAAAATAATTTAAGCGAAATACCAATTCAATCTTTTACCGTAAATGACCGTATTGATTATGAAATGTTAAAGGTGGGAAATGTAATACCTCTGCGCGATGAAGCCGGTAATCATTACGATGCAAAAGTTTTGTCCGTTGGGAAAGATACCGTTAAAATGGATTTTAATCATCCTTTGGCAGGTAAAGATTTGTATTTTAAGGGTAAAATAATGGATATTCGTGAAGCTACTGAAGAAGAACTAGCTCATGGTCATGTACAAAAGGAAGAGCATGAACATGGCGAAGGTGGATGCGGATGTGGTTCGGGATGTGGATGTCATTAACTATTTCAATTCCAAAGCTTTGAAAACCTACCTTTTCTAATTTAAGCGCAAGTTCGTATCTATATTATAGCTTACCTAAACTTGCGCTTATATTTTAATCATTTGTAAATCCTTAAATATGCAGCTGTGTAGTCAAAAGCCAATTGCCGGTGTCCGGACAAGCTTTTGCCTTAGCAGAAGAAGATAGTTTCGAATTTAAAGGTATATTGGTAATATTCAATCTACTAATAGACCGGAACACCAATTATAATGTATAAATTACATTGAAAAAACTGACTTCTTTTCCAGCCAGCTTCCGATTATTCACCGGTTATAACAAAATTTAACAAAGTATTGGGTGAGATATTTAATTATTTGTCCTACCTTTGCAATTATTCTATAAATATTAATATTTTTTACAATGATTGCAGAAAAAAATAAAGTCGTTTCGATGCGCTATGAATTACGACTAAACGGTAAAGACGGAGATGTTGTTGAAGTTGTTGAGGAAAGCAATCCTTTCAATTTTATATACGGAAACGGTCATTTATTAGAAAAATTTGAAGAAAAAATCAGTGGTCTTTCGCCCGATGATACTTTTGAATTTATGCTTACCAGTGAAGAAGCCTATGGTGACAGAAATGAAGAAAATGTTGCTGAAATACCAATGAATGCTTTTGAAGTAGATGGTAAAATCGAAGAAGGTTTGTTGGAAATAGGTAATTTTATTCCTTTACGCGATGAGGCAGGAAATCATTACAACGGAAAAGTAGTTTCAGTGAGTAATTCAGGAGTTAAGTTAGACTTTAATCACCCTTTGGCAGGTGAAACATTGTTCTTTTCAGGTGCTATTCTTTCAATCAGAGAGGCTACTGCACAAGAGTTAGAACATGGACATGTTCATCATGATGGTCATGACCACGATCATTAAAACTTCTAAAAAAATCGAGGAAAATATTTGTAAATGGGTATATTGGTAAAGTACCGGTGTACCTTTTTACGTATTTTGTTTTAGTGCCGGTACTGTCTTTTGCTTTCGCAGTAAAATATAGTTTGCAAATTTAAGGTACTATATAAAAAATAGTGAGCTGTCTCCATAACTTAAAAATCGAAAATCGTTTTCCATAGCATATTTGTAAACTTTTTTCCACTCCGCTCCTATTACGGCAGCAATTAACAACAATAATGTACTTTTGGGTTGATGAAAATTGGTAATCAAACCATCAATTACTTTAAACTTATATCCGGGAACAATAATTATTTGCGTTCGTGCATCAATATATTCTT